>JACQUR010000066.1 GCA_016210245.1 Chloroflexota bacterium | reverse complement strand
TTCCTGCATCGAGTGCCCGCCGCCCTGGTCCCGATCCCGGACACCGTCGCCCTGCTGTATCGCCTGAAGGCGAAGGGCCACCGGCTGTTCTGCCTGTCCAACATGCACGTCGCCTCGATCGAGCATCTCGAAAAGACATACGCCTTCTGGGACCTCTTCGAGGGGAAGGTCATCTCCTGCCGCATCCACCTGATTAAGCCGGAGCCGGGCATCTACGCTCACCTCCTGGAGAAACACAAGCTGAAGGGACCTGAAACCCTCTTCGTAGACGACGTGGAGGTCAACCTCGAAGCCGCAGCCCGGTTCGGCATCCAGACGATCAAGTTTGAAAGCCCGGCGCAATGTGAACTCCAGTTGCAGGCGCTGGGTTGTATCTAAAGGGGATTATGGATCGCCTCTTCTTCTCCCTCGGCGCTGTGTCTGCCTTCCTTGCCGTAGCCGCCGGCGCCTTCGGCGCGCACGCCCTCAAGACCCGCCTGGAGCCCGACCTGTTCAACGTCTTCGAGGTGGGCGCGCGCTACCACATGTACCACGCCCTCGCCCTGCTCGCCGTGGCCTGGGCCGTCACCCGCTGGCCCGGCCCGGCGGTCTCGGCCTCCGGCTACCTGTTCCTCGCCGGAACCATCCTCTTCTCCGGCAGCCTCTACGCCCTGAGCCTCACCGGCGTCCGCTGGCTGGGGGCCGTCACCCCCTTCGGCGGCCTGGCCTTTTTGGCCGGGTGGGCCTGCCTGGCGTGGGGGGTCTATCAGTCCTGAGTCCTGAGTCCTGAGTCCTGAGTCCTGAGTAAAAACATCAAGAGTTAAGAGGATGAACGATGAGCAAAGTAGAGAGGTTTGAAGAGCTGATCGCTTGGCAGAAAGCCAGAGCATTAACTCGTGCGGTCTACGAAGTCTCTCGACAGGGCAAATTCGTTAAAGACTTTGGACTATCCGGGCAAATTCAACGAGCGGCCGTTTCTATCATGTCAAATGTTGCCGAGGGCTTCGAGAGAAGTGGATTGGGAGAATTTCATCAATTTCTTTCCACAGCAAAATCTTCTTGTGCTGAGGTTCGTTCACACCTCTATGTTGCGTTCGATGTGGGCTATCTGGATCAATCTCGATTCGACCAACTACGCCTTCAATCAGAAGAGGTTTCCAGAGTTATAGGTGGTCTTCGAGTTTCTGTTGAAAAACAAAGAAAAAACGTCAAACCAAACAAATAACTCTTCTCTCAGCACTCAGCACTCAGCACTCAGCACTCAGCACTCAGCACTCAGCACTCAGCACTCAAGCTCGGCCGCGCCTTGACGCCGCCGGTTCTGGCGTCCCATAATGCGCACCTGGCCATCCCGCGTGGGTGGCACGCTGCTGTTGGGGACGCTGGTGGAGCCTGCTCAGATGGCCTTGTTCGTGGCGGGCTGGGTGGTGGCCTTCCTGCTCGGCCGTGAGTTACGCGCCGGTTACGTGCAGTGGCGGCAGCGCCGCCGCAGGTAGCCCGCCCTCGCCCGAAGCTGCTGCCAGTTCGCAGGTCCGAGTGGCGCTACCTGCTCGACCTCCTGCTGCTCACCGGCCTTGGACTCGCGCTGCGCCTGGCGGGCCTGGAGCGCAAGAGCGTCTGGTTCGACGAGGCGGTGAGTGCTGGCCTGGCGGCCCTGGACCTGCCGGCGCTGCTCGCCGCCACCACCGGCGAGGCCAACCCGCCCCTCTACTACCTGCTGCTGCACTACTGGCTCCTCCTTGGCCAGGGTGATGGCTGGCTGCGACTGCCCTCGGTGGTGTTTGGCACGGCCACCGTGGCCGTGGCCGCCCTGCTGGGACGCACCCTGTTCGGGTGGCGGGCCGGCTTGCTGGCGGGCCTCTTCACCGCCCTGGCGCCGTTCCAGGTCGACCTGAGCCAGGAGGCGCGGGCCTACGCCCTCCTGTCGCTGCTGGCGACGACCTCCCTGCTGCTGCTCGTCCAGGCGCTGGCCCGCGGCGGCTGGCGCTGGGCCGGCTACGCGCTGGCCACCGCCCTGGCCCTGTACACCCACTACTACGCCGTGTTCCTGGTCCTGGCCGAGGCGCTGTACCTGGGCCTGGCGCTGGCGCTCCGGCGCCGCTGGCAATGGTCCCCCTGGGCTGCCCTGGGCCTGGCAGGCTTGCTCTTCCTCCCCTGGCTGCCCGCCTTCCTGGTCCAGTTCACCACCTTGAAGGGGAGCTACTGGATCGAGCCGCCGTACCCGGGCGTGCTGTGGGACACCTATCGTGCTTTCATCTCCTACTCCCCGCCCGACCACGGCCTGGGCACCGACCCGCTGCTGCGCGTCGCCCGCTGGCTCATCCTGGGCCTGCTGGCCCTGGCGCTGGCCTCGGCGCCGTGGAGCCCGAGCGTGCTCCTGCCAGCGCTGGCGGTCGCGGGCCCCGTGGCTGCCGCCCTGCTCGTCTCCTGGTGGCTGGCCCCGCTGTACCTCATTCGCTACCTCTGCTTTGCCGTCCCCGCCTTCTGGGTGGTCGCCGCGCGGGGCCTGGACCGGGTGCCGATGGGCATCCTGCGCTGGCCACTGGTCGGGCTGGTCGTCGCCTCCGTGGCCGCGAACCTACCCGCCCTGTATGGCGACCCCTACTACGGGCGCTCCGACCTGCGCGCCGCGGCCGAGGTGGTTCGCGCGCGAGCGGCGCCCGGCGACCTGGTGGTCCACACCCGCCCGTTCAGCGAGACGCCCTTCGCCTACTACAACCGTGGGCAACTGGAGGAGGTGCTGCTGCCCGAGGGTGACGCTGCGGCTCTGGGCGACGCGGTGCGCGGCCGCCCTCGCTTCTGGTACGTGCGCGACTACGGCCTGCTCGACCCGGCGGAAGCGACCTCGGCCGAGGCCGAGGCCCGCCGCTACCTGGCGAACCGAGCGGTGCTCCAGCACCGCCAGGTGCAGGGGGTGCAGATCTTCCTGGTCCAGGGAGGGGGCTAGCAGCCCCACGCGCCCGCCGACGCGCTCCCAGCATCCGGCTCTCTGGTATAATGTGGTGCGCGAGCGCCAGCGTAGGCGGGCAAGGCACCCCGCCGCGCGCCCGCCCCGGCCCCGTAGCTCAGAGGATAGAGCAGCGGTTTCCTAAACCGTTTGTCGGGCGTTCGAGTCGCCCCGGGGCTACCCAACATCTTGTGGTTTTGATGCGGTCAACCACAAGATGTTGTGGTTTTCGGGAGGGTTTCCGACCCTGGGCGCGGGCAGCCCGCCCGCTTGACAGCCTAACTGACAGCCAAACGCCCCGGGATGGCCTTCGGGACCATGCCGGGGCGTTTGGTTCGGGTGCCGCGCGGGCTACTTCAGGCGGACCAGGATGGCCTGCATCTTGGCGGCCGCTTCGTCCTGGAGGTTGGGCAGGAGGTGGGAGTAGGTGTCCAGGGTGAGGCTGATGGTGCTGTGGCCGAGCATCTCCTGAACTATCTTGGGATGCACCCCTTGGGCGAGCAGGAGCGTGGCTGCGGTATGGCGCAAGTCGTGGAAGCGGATCCGGGGCAGGCCAGCCTTCTTCAGCAGCGGCCGCCACGAGCGGCGCAGCAGGTTGCTGGGCTCCAGGGGCCGACCGACCGCGTTGCAGAAGACCAGCCCGCGGTCTTCCCAGGCCGAGCCGACTGCCAACCGCTGCTCGAGTTGGCGCGCCCGGTGGTGCCGAAGCGCGCCGATGGCCAGGGGCGTGAGGGTGATGCTGCGGCGGCTGCGGGCGCTCTTGGGCTCGCTCTCCAGGAAGCCCTGCTTGCGCACACGGCCCAGGGTGCGGCGCACCTGGAGCCGGCCGGCCTCGAGGTCGAGGTCCTGCCACTTCAGGCCGAACAACTCGCCCTGGCGCAGTCCGGCCGTGACGGCCAGCACGTACAGCGCCTCCAGGGGCTCCCCATCGGCAGCGGCGAGCAACTGGCGCGCCTGCTCGGGCGCAAGCACCTGCATCTCCGGGCGCGCCACCTTGGGCGGCTGGACGGCATCGCACACGTTCCGCGCCACCAGCCCCCAGCGCAGCGCGTCCCGTAGCGCGCAATGCAGCACCCGGTGGAGGTGGCCGACCGTGCGCGCGGCGAGCTGGTCAAGTTTCTGGCCGTACAGCGCCTGGAGGTCCTGGGCCGAGAGTTTGGCCAGGGGGCGCTTGCCGAGCGTCGGGATGGCATGCAGGGTGAGCAGGTCGTGGTAGCGGGTGAAGGTCCGGGGGCGTACATTGGGCTTGGCCGAATCCTCTAACCAGCGCTCCAGGAACTGGCCCACCGTCTGCCGCTCTGAGGGCAACGGCAGGCCTGCCGCCTGGTCGTGCAGCGCTGCCTTCAACTTCTCGCTCACCTCCCTGCGCGTCTCTCCGTAGAGGTACTTGCGTTGGCGCTTGCCGTCCTTCCAACCCTGGTCGACGACCGCCACCCAGCGGCCATCCTCGCGCTGATGAATCGAACCCTCCCCGTGCCCACGGCGGCCGCGTTGCTTAGCCATCGGTGGCCTCTCCTTCCTTATAGAGGGCACGGGCGACCTGCTCGTACCGCTCCTGTCCGGACGTGGGGCCGAGCAGAGCCTGATAGAAGCTCCTGAGCGCCTCGGGGGTGCCATCCAGGACGCTGGTCGCCACCAGCGTGGGATACCTGGGTACGTCCTGCCGTGCGGCCAGGCGTTGGTAGGCCGCGGCATCATCGTCGCTCCGCCACGGCTGGTAGGCGAGCAGCCATTCGAGCCCCTGAACCTCCGTGGTCCCGAGATTGGCCACGGCCAAAAACTCGGCAGTGGCAAGGTGCTCGGACAACCGGTCCGCGTCCTGGGTGGGGATTCCAGGAGCCGCCATGCCCACGCGCCAGAACCAGCGGACATGGCGCACGGTTGGACGGTCGAGCCCCTGCTCATCGTGGAAGCGGAGCAAGTCCAGCGCCGCGCGGCCGGCCTCCCAGGGGAGGTCGCCCCGCCCGAAGCTGTCTGGCCAGCGTACCTGGCCGTACTCGCGCTGCTGCGGCTCGGGCAGCCGGTGGAAGTCGTCTCGGATTCGGTTGAGTGAGCGCTTGCTCGGATAGTCGTTTCGCCCGAGCCTGATTCCCTCCGCCTCTAGAAGCTGGAACATCTCTACGACTGAGCGCTTCCTGCCCGAGCCGCACAGGGTGTACACCTGGTCCCGCCAATCCTGGGCTATCGGCTTCTGTGGCATGTCGCCTCCCTCCCGCCCCACTGAAATGGCGATGTGGCCGCGATGTGCCGACCCTTTCGCCACATCGGGAATAGTATACTACGGACACGGGCGGAACGCAACTGCCCGAACGGAGGTATGACATGGCAGCAGTAGGACGAGTCCTGTACCGCGTGGCGGAAGCGGCAGAGGCGCTGGGCGTGAGCCGCACGGTCGCGTACGAGCTACTCGCCCGCGGCGAGCTACGGGCCATCCGCGTCGGCTCGGCCATGCGCGTCCCGGCGGCCGAGGTCGAGCGGTTCGTCCGCGACCGCATGGCCGAGGTGGCGGGCAGTGGCCACTGATACGACCCACTGCCCCCGCGGCCATCGCGTGCTGCGCAGCTATAGGGACGGTATCGTGGTGTGCGAGCTGCTGGGCGCCTGGCGGCAGGGCGCCGCCGGTCGGCTGGTGCCCGCGTATCCGCCGGTGGGCAGCGGGTGCCACCGTGCGACCATCCCGCCGGCCGAGGTGGCGGCGGAGCGGAACATACTGCCCGACCCGTGCGGGTGCTGCTACTGCCGCGACCAGCGGGGTGCAGCGTGATGCACGACTGCATCGCTCAGTGCCGTCCCGAGCAGGGCGAGCACTACCGGGACCATTTCGACGGTGCGCACTGGCAGTTCACGCTGTTGCGCGCTGGCGAGCCCGGGCCCGAGACGGCGACGGGCGCCACCCGCAACGGGCAGGACCACGCGGCGCCACCCGCAACCACCATGCCCCCGCCTCAACCCGCCCCAGCCACGGGGGCGGTCCTGGTCTCGCTGGCCGACGTGCAGCCCGAGCGCGTCTCCTGGCTGTGGCCTGGGCGTGTGCCCCTGGGCAAACTCACCGTTTTGGACGGGGACCCAGGCTTGGGCAAATCCGCCATCACCACAGACCTGGCCGCCAGGGTGAGCGTGGGGGGCACCATGCCCGACGGCGCCCGGAGCGACCTGGATGGGCCGGCCGGAGTGGTGTTGTTGTCTGCTGAGGATGACTTAGCCGATACCATCCGTCCCCGCTTAGATGCGGCCGGGGCGGATGTATCGCGCATCGTGGCGCTCAAGGCAGTGCTGCGGCTCGAACCCAGTCCCGACCCCGAGCGACCGGCGACGGCGCGCCCGGACCTGCCGACTGTGGCCGACCTGGACGCCATCCGCGAGGCCATCGCCCGCGTCGACGCCCGACTGGTGGTCGTGGATCCCGTGATGGCGTTTCTACCCAGCGCCACCAATAGCTTCCGCGACGCGGACGTGCGGCGAGTGCTGGCACCCTTGGCCGCCTTAGCTGCCGAAACAGACGTAGCCGTGGTGGCCGTGCGCCACCTGAACAAGGCGACGGGGGGCAACCCGCTCTATCGTGGCGGCGGTAGCATCGGCATCATTGGCGCCGTGCGGAGCGGGTTGCTGGTGGCGCCAGACCCTGACCTGCCCGACGGGGCGCGTCGCATCCTGGCCAGCAGCAAGTCTAACCTGTCCGAGCCCCCGCCAGCGCTGGCCTACCACCTGGAGGCTGTTGCAGGCGGCGCCGTGCGCGTGGTCTGGGAGGGTGCGGTGCAACACACTGCGTCATCACTGCTGGCACAGAGCGCCGACGGGGAGGAACGGGGCGCGCTGGCCGAGGCAAGGGACTTCCTGCGCGAGCTGCTGGCGGACGGGCCGAGCCCAGCGAAAGACGTACAGCGCGAGGCGCGAGCGGCAGGCATCAGCGAGATTACGCTGCGCCGAGCCAAGACCGCCCTGGGCATCACGCCCACCAAGCAGGGCATGGCCGGGCCCTGGACGTGGCAACTGCCCCCGAAGATGCTCATCCACCCCGAAGATGCTCACGTCCAGAATAATGAGCACCTTCAGCCCCCGATGAGCACCTTCGGGGGCGAACTGCCCTGGGCACCCACCCCGACCGAACGAGAGGAGGCCCAGCTATGAGCGCGGCCACATTACTGGAGCGACTGGGCGCGGCGGACGTGCGCCTGAGAGTCGATGGTGAGCACCTGCGTGTGAGCGCGCCCAGGGGTACACTCACACCCGAGTTGAAGGCCGAACTGCTGGCCCACAAGCCCGAGTTGTTGCGCATCCTGGCTGACCAGCAACTCGCAACCGTTGCGGCACCCCCGCTGTTGTTGCCCGCCGACATGGGTGGCTACTGCCCGACCCATCGCCGTTGGCTGAGTTACCCCGAGCAGCAGGCCGAGCGCTGCTCCTGGTGCGAGCAGGGCTTGCCGCTCTACCCTGCCCAGCCCGACCACCTGCTGCCCCGACCGCAGGCATGCTTGGGGTGCGGTGCTGAACTGCTACCAGAGCGGATCTACCGCTGCCTGCCCTGCACGGAGGCGGCGGCACGGGCTGTCATGGCCGTGGTCGAGGTGCAGCGGGGCGGATTGGAGGGGCGAAGGTGAAGTCGACGCAGACGACCACCCCGACCCCACCCAGGACGGTGGGCGAGTTGCTGGCCCGCTACCACGCCTTGCTCGGGCGACGCTCACGGCGCCCTGGCAACGGCCTGGGTGGTCGACGTGCCGACCGCGACGCTCACGGCACCCGAGCAAGGCGTGGTAGCGGGCCAGCGAGACAGGCTGATGCGGCGCGGTAGTCTCAAGGCGTTCCTTGCCGAGCACGAATGGCAGGCTAACCCGTTCGGCCCCAACCCAACGCAACAAGGAGCAACGTCATGGCAACGATAACACTGGCCCAAGCAATCGAGCAGGAGCAGCAGGCGCAACAGCGGGAGCAGGACGCAGGCCGCGAGGTGCAACGGCGGGAACACGAACTGGCTGAGTTGAACCGCGCGTTCGACGTGGCGCCCCCCGACCCATCGACGCTGGCCAGGCTGGTGAGCCAGCGCGACGGCTTGGAACTAGTTCTCGCCCGCCTACGGGGCCGAGCGCTCGAGTTAACCCGCCAGCGCGAGCGGGCAGCGACCGTGCGCGGCGACGTGGAGATGGTAATCGTCGGCCTGCATCACGGCATCGCGGATGCCGAGAACCAGGTAGCGACCAGCGCGGCCGCGATTCGGGACGCCGAGGGCGAACTGGCCGCGCGGCGACGGCGGCACGCTGCGTCCGAGGAGAAGTTGGCCGCGCGGCGGACGAGCCTGGCCCTGCTCATGGCGGGCGCGTGATGAGGCCGCCAGTGGCCGCCAATGGCCGCCACAGCGCCGATTCGGCCCTGGTGGTCGCCTTGTCGGGCGGCCAGACTCTCCAGAGCGCGGCCAAGCAGGCGGGCGTCAGCGAGCGGACGGTACGCCGTCGACTGGCAGATCCCGCCTTCCGCAGCCAGTTGGCCGCGGCGCAGGCTGCGACGCTGGCATCGGCGGTGGCTGCCCTGGGCGCGGCCTCGGGCGAGGCGGTAACCGCCCTGCGGGGATTGCTGGCGAGCGGCCCGCCTGCCACCAGGTTGGGCGCGGCGAAAGCGATTCTGGAGCTGGGCGTCAGGCTGCGTGAGAGTGAGAACCTGGAGCGGCGGGTGGCCGAGTTGGAGGCGGGCGCGGCGCAACGGAAGGAGGCACGACCGTGTGCAAGTTGAGCGGACGCATTCAACGCCTGGAACAGCGGGAGCCTGCCTCGCCGAGCGCCGACGTGGCGACCGCGCGGGCGTTGTCCCAGGTGAGCGACGCCGACCTGGATTTGCTCGAAGGGCTGGCACGAGCGCGGCAGTCCGCGGGCTCAGGCGCGGCCATCACGCCCGAGCAGCAGGCGGCTCTG
Organism: Chloroflexota bacterium; assembly: GCA_016210245.1. Classification (GTDB taxonomy): domain Bacteria; phylum Chloroflexota; class UBA6077; order UBA6077; family JACQUR01; genus JACQUR01. The sequence continues at coordinate 27,723 of JACQUR010000066.1, read as the reverse complement.
GCCAGATTCAACGCCTTTCGCCAGCAGCACGCCCAATGACGTGTGCCGATACGCGCCTTCGCCCCGAAACCGCCCGTCTCCTGGAAGCCGAGTTGCGGGCGTACCAGGAGACGCGGCGTGCCGTGGAGCAGCGCCGTGAGGAGATTGCTACCCAGGGGCTCGGGCGGGACTACACCCGTCTGCACGGCGGCTCCCACCGAGTGAGCGACCCTACGGGCTTTGCCGCCACCCTGCTGGCGAGTGACTGTCTGCTGCGCGAAATGGCCCGCGTGGTGGACACCATCCACGCTGTCTACGAGCAGTTGCCACTCGAGCATCGGCGTTTGGTTGAGCTGGCCTACTGGCGACACTGGTCCGTGCAGCAGGTGGCCGACGAGTTGTGCATCAGCCGCGAGACGTTCTACCTGCGCCGTCGGGGCATCCTGGTCGCCATCGCGGCTCGGCTGGGGTGGCGGTAGGACCGAGATCCCGCACAACCCTGCGGTGGTCCAGGAGCCACCCTGAGCCGAGAAGAGCCCTGTCGGCCTTCCACGTGCGTCTGGCGCTAACATCGTGTTACCGCCAGACGATAGACCCACCCTCGCCGACCTCGGCATCGGCTACATGGAGTCGCACCCCGAGCGCCGAAGAGCCCTGTGGCCCTACGTGCGTCTCAGAGCACGCTACGCGCTGCCTTGGCCATCCTGCCCCGGTGGCACCTCGCCCGCGGGCTGGCCTTTCCGTCGGTGGTACTGCTCGCGTTTCTCGGCCCGGCGCTTGTCGGCGTGGCGCCAGTAGCTTGCCCGCTTGCCGCACGGCATGGAGCAATAGCGCTGGCGACTGAGCCCCAGGAACGCCTTCGGCCGGGTGGTCCCGGCCGAAGGGCGTTCACCCCCTGGAGAGAAGGCGATGATGGCGACGAACGGCAAGGCAGACAGCCTCAGCGGCACGGTTGAGGTGGTCAATCGGGCTGGCCTCCGCCTGGCGGGCCACTGGCTCAGGTTCGCAGATCCGGGCAACGTGCCCCAGGTTGCCCGCGGCCAGCAGGTTCGGGTGGAAGTCGACGGCGGCCAGATTCGAGCCCTGGCCGTGGTGGACCCGAGCGAGCCCCAGCCCGACCCGGAGCAGGCGGCACGACGGCTGGCCCTGCTGGCGGCCGCGGCTACCTTCCTGGCCTCACGCGAGGCCGCGAAGTCGGGGGACGTGGTGAAGGTCGCAGCGTCCTGGGAGCGCTGGGTGCTGGGGACTGAGTAGGGCCACTCCCCCGGCCGGGGCCCTCCGTCCGGGGGAGTGGCCCGGTGGCGGCCGGAGCCACCACGTTCCGACCCCCACCGGGCCGCAGAGCCCACTTCTATGGAAGGACGCGATGACCACCACGGTGGCCAGAGAGGGGGCGGACTTTGGTCGCATATGTCGCTTTTGTCGCAACCCGGAACCTGCGTGCATCGGCCGTCCACCGGGCCGCAGAGCCCCTAACAGCAGGAGAAGGAGACCCTGGGCATGACCAAGTTGACCACACGACCACGGCGCCCCCTGGCGCCCAGGAGCGCCACCCCCGCTACCGCGTGCCCCCCTGGCCCGCGCCACGTTCCTGCCCAGCGGCTGCGACCGCTGGACGGCGCTGGCCAGCTACGTGGCGACCACCGACGGGCCGAGGTGCCCGAGGTGCGCCGAGCGGGGGCGGTAGGACGCCCACGGGCGGGCGGCTCGCACAACAGCGAAATCATTTCGCCGTTTTCTGAGGACAGGACGCCCACGGGCGGGCGGCTCGCACGTCTCCCGGTGGTAACACGATGTTACCGCCGAGAGGACGCCCACGGGCGGGCGGCTCGCACGAAAACCAGCGAAATCATTTCGCTGGTTTTGCCAGGACGCCCACGGGCGGGCGGCTCGCACGGGCTGCCCGCCCCTTTCTGCGTGCAACGTTCCAGCCTTCGCCAGCGCAACATTCTGACAGCCAATCTGACAGCCAAACGGGCAGACTCGGGCGGAAAAGGGCGGAAAAGGGCGGACGAAGCGGAGCGGTTTGGTGCGGTATGCGGACGTTTGTGGACGCCTACGGAGGGCTAGGCGGGAATTCCTAAACCGTTTGTCGGGCGTTCGAGTCGCCCCGGGGCTACCAAGCTACCACCGTGTCCCTCCTTTTCTGGCGTCAAACCGCCGAAAACGGCCCCTGTCCCCGCTGTGAAAGCCCCCCTCCGGGGGCTTTGCTCGTCCTCCCCTTCCGCAATCTGAGCCGCGGATACGCCCAAGTCCGCCTGGGCGCGCCCGGCCTTATCCGCTGCTCTTTGTCCAGCAGGCAATGCATGGTGCGGAGAGGAGGCCCACCATGAGCGATCGTAGCGAGGCATGACGCGGCGGGTACCCCACAGGCGCGGTTTCGCAGGAACTCGTAGTCTGTGGGGCGATCGAAGCCTGCTACACGTCCAGGTTCCGCACGAACTTGGCGTGGGCCTGGATGAACTTCTTGCGCGGCAGCACCGCCTCGCCCATGAGCATGTCGAACACCTCGTCCGCCTGGAGCGCGTCCTCCAGCTCCACCTTGAGCACGGTGCGCGTGTCCGGGTTCATGGTCGTCTCCCAGAGCTGCTCGGGGTTCATCTCGCCCAGACCCTTGTAGCGCTGGGTGGGGAACTCGGCCGCCCGGCTCTTCTTTCGGAACTCGGCGTAGATGGCGTCGCGCTCCTGGTCGCTGAAGGCGTAACGCACCTCCTTGCCGTTCTGCACGCGGAACAGCGGCGGCTGGGCGATGTAGAGGTGGCCATCCGTGATGACCTTCACCATATGGCGGAAGAAGAAGGTCAGCAACAGCGTGCGGATATGACTTCCGTCGACATCAGCATCGGCCATCAGCAAGATGCGGCCGTAGCGCAGCTTGCTGATGTCGAAGTGCTCGCCAATGCCCACGCCCAGGGCGGTGATCATGGACCGGATCTCTTCGTTGGAGAGCATCTTGTCCTCGCGCGCCCGCTCCACGTTCAGGATCTTGCCCCGAATAGGCAGAATAGCCTGGAAGCGGCGGTCGCGCGCCTGCTTGGCGCTGTTGTGTACGAACACTCCGCTCGCCAGCGCGAAGTTGTGATAGCCCTCGACCGTGAGATCGTAGACGTCGGCTGAGTCCTCCAGCACTCGGACGGCGACGACCTTGCAGTTCACGTTGGCCGCAGCCTCGAGCATCCTCGCCTCGTCTCCACCAAAGTGGTCCCGAGCGAGGCGGTCGTAGCCCAGAGCCGTTGGTGCCGCTTGCAGCCGAACCTGTTCGTAAGTTTGCCTTACATCCTTGGAGTTCAGCACGCGATTGAGCAGCAGCAGTGCCTTCAGCCCATGCCCTGCTCGGATCCGCTCACTCTTCTCGCCGGTGGAAGTAGAGGCCCGCCAGTCGGCCAGGGCGTTCAACGCGCGCTCCCGCTGATGCTCGTCGGCCCAGCGGCGCCTGAGAGCAGCAGCAATCTTCTCGCGGTGCTCTGGGTGCTCCTGCCACCACTGGCTGACCTGCGTGGCATGCAGGCGACGATAGGCCTCCTCTTGCCACTGCTCGCGCGTCTTCTCCGATCGCCAGGCGCGCAACTCGGCGTTCCCCCACTGGGTTAGCGCTGCCTCGCGTCGCTGCGCTCGCGCTTCCGGATGCTCCTCAAAGAAGCGTCGCGTCCGCTCAGACTGCGCTCGGCGATGGTCGAAGCTCGCCCAGTAAGCCGTCTGCATGCCCCGCATGCGCTCGCAGTACGCCTCGTACTCCTGTGGCGTCAGTGACGCGAACCAATCCTGGAAGCCTTGCAGCACCTTCTCCGTGAGCACCGCGTCTTGACGCTGTACCTTGACCCGCTCGGTCATGTACTGGCGATAGGCGGGGTCTTGCCATTGCAGGACAGCTTGCTCGCTCAGTTGTCGAATCCTGCGCGCGCGGTAACCCGGATCCTGCCAGAGACGCCGGCTCATTTCGCCGGCAAGCTCGGCGTGGAGACGCTGATGCGCTCGCCAGGGCATCCGCACAAGATTGCGTGGATCGTTGTTGAGCTTGTTGAAGTCCTGGTGATGCCGGACATTGCCGGCCTTGCGCGTGTACACGCTGGTGAGGAGGTTGTAGAGGTCTGCAAGATGGTGCGTGTGCCACCATTCCGCCCGCCCGTTCATCCAGACCATCTCGTAGCCACGCGCCGGCAGCTCGTCCTCGCCCGTTCGCCGGGTCTTGAGCGGCATCAGGCTCTCGCCCGGCTGGAGCTCGCTGGCCGCTCGGTAAGACCCGTCCCGCAGACGGAAGGGATGATCGGGGGTGCAGCGAATGCGCTCGCCGGTGTCCAGCAGGACTTCCACCAGGGCCGTCTGCCGCTTAGTCAGGCGCGGCTCGATCAAGGGCACGATGCGGATGTCTCCGGCCTCGTTGGTGGCGTAGCCAAAGTGCTGAATGCCCCGCGCCCAGTCCTCGGCCAGTTCTTGCATCGTCTTGACCAGCCCGGAGGCCAGGGGTACGAGCGTCTCTCCCGCCAAACAGCCACCGGCGCTATCCCCCTCCACGATGTACAGCTCGCACCGCTCCGGGTTGCGCTCCGAGCAGTCGGCCAGCTTGCCGGGCAGGGTGAGGCCCTCCAGGGCGCTCTTGCGGATGACCAGGTCGCGGGCCTTGCGCGCGGCCTCGCGGGCGCGCGCGGCGGTCAGACACTTCTCGATGATCCGTCGCCCCTCGCTCGGGTGCTCCTCCAGGTACTGGCCCAGCGCCTCGCCGACCACGCTCTCCACGTGGGTCTTGACCTCGGCGTTGCCCAGCTTGCCCTTGGTCTGGCCCTCGAACTGGGGCTCGCGCAGCTTCACGCTGATGATCGCGGTCAGCCCCTCGCGCACGTCGTCGCCCGTCAGATTGGGGTCGCTCTCCTTGAGCAGGCCGACCTTGCGAGCGTAGTCGTTCAGGGTGCGGGTCAGCGCGGAGCGGAAGCCGGTCAGATGGGTGCCGCCATCGACCGTGTTGATGTTGTTGGCGAAGCAGAAGACCGACTCGGCGTAACCGTCGTTGTACTGGAGCGCCACCTCCACCAGCGTGCCGTTGACCTGCTTCTCCACGTACATCGGCTGCGGCTGCAGCACCGTGCGGGTCTTATTCAGGTGGCGCACGAACGAGACGATCCCGCCCTCGAAGTAAAACGAGTAGTCGCGCTCGTGCCGCTCGTCGACGAACTTGATCCGCAGGCCCTTGGTCAGGTAGGCGGTTTCGCGGAAGCGCTGGGCCAGAGCGTCGAAGTTGTAGTCCAGGCTATCGAAGATCTGTCGATCGGCCAGGAAGGTGGTGGTGGTGCCCGTGGGGCCCTGGAGGTCGCTGGTACGCTGGACCGGGCCAACCGGCGCCCCGCGGCGGAACTCCTGGACCCACACGCCGGGCACATCGGAGGCGCGCACCTCCACCAGGCACCTCTCGGACAGGGCGTTGACCACCGAGATGCCGACGCCGTGCAGGCCGCCGGAAACCTTGTAGCCCCCCCCGCCAAACTTACCGCCGGCGTGGAGGACGGTCATGACCACCTCCAGCGCCGAGCGCTGCTGCTGCGGGTGGACCCCCACCGGGATGCCGCGCCCATCGTCCTCGACGGTCACGCTCTCATCCGGGTGGATGGTCACGGTGATATGGCGGCAGTAGCCGGCCAGCGCCTCGTCCACCGAGTTATCCACCACCTCGTAGACCAGGTGGTGCAACCCGCGCACGTCGGTGCTGCCGATGTACATGCCAGGCCGCCGCCGTACCGCCTCCAGGCCTTCCAGCACCTGGATAGAGGCAGCCGTGTAGCTCGATGTCTCCAGAGGCGTGTCCAGAACGTCCACTTGGTCAGTCAACAGCCTTCCTCCAGTGCTGAGTGCTGAGTGCTGAGTGCTGAGTAGGGGCGGACCTGCGTGTCCGCCCAGGCACTCAGCACTCAGCACTCAGCGCTCAGCACTCTCTTTTCGCCCCATCCGCTCCTGGTAGAAGACGAGGTTCGCTGCTACCAGGCCGCTGGCGATGTAGGCATTGCCCAGGATGCCCACCAGGGTGCCGCCCGGGCTCGTCGCCAGGCGTACCCAGACCTGGGCCATGCCCAGGAGAATGACCCAGATGAGCGTGATCAAGAGCACCGCCGGCCAGAAATGGGCGCGCACCACGGCCACGCTCCCCCGGATCGCCTGCAGCGGCCCCACCTGGCTGACGAAGATGGCGCCTGGCGCAAAGAACAGGTAGAGCTGCAGCCAGACCAGCGCCATCAGCACGCAAGCCAGGCCGATGCTGGCCAGCACCGGGCTCACCAGCGCCGCGCCGGCCAGCACGAAGGCAAGCGGCAACCCCAGCAGGACGCCCAGCCCGGCCAGGACCAGCAGCAGGCCCATCACCCGCCGCCAGGCCGGCCACAGGTGGCCGAGCGCGCGCCACGGGAGGGTGGCGCCGCCAACGCTGCCGCGCACCTGCTGCGCGAGCAGGACGTAGTACGTGCAGCCTGACGCCAGTCCAAGCAGTGCGGCCCCCAGCGCTACCCCGAGGGCCATGCTCCAGTTGTCGATGAGCTGGAATGGTCCCTGCCCGCCAATCACGACCACCAGGCTCGGCACCCCGACCAGGCCGGACGACAGCAGCGACAGGAGGTTGAACTCATCCGCCGCACTCATGACGCTGCGCCGCGCCTCGTCGATCGCCTGGACCTGCTCGAGCGTGAGGCTGGCGGGCGCCCCCCAGCGGGTCAGCGCCTGCCCCACCAGCGGCGACACAGATACCTGCGGCCCGAGCCAGAGAAACAGGTCCAGGAGGATCGGGATGAGGAGGATCCAGATCCGCCGATTGACGATGCCGTAGCCGGCCGAGAGGGTATCGATGATTCCAGAGGGGCGCAGAACACCATCTCGCGCCAGCCTGGGCTCTCTCACAGAGAGGATTTTAGCAAATAGAGGCGCGTGGCGGTAGGAGCAGCCGACCGCCGCCACCTTAATCTCCCATTAATGTCATCGCAAGGGGCCCGTTAATTCCGCCGCCGTAGCCTGAGGGTAGAAGCTGCTGCGTGCAGGGCTTCGATGGAGACCTGCGCGAGGGAGTGGGCCGCGTGCGGCCTGGCGGCCGGTGCAGCCCAACCATCCCTGGCAACTCGCTGTGAGGGTTGAACCATGCGTATGCTACGGCCCCTGGTGGTGCTCGCCATGCTCCCGCTGCTTGCCGCCTGCGGGGCGCCAGCAAGCGAGCCAACGCCCCAGGCGGAGCCGACCGAGGCGGCTCCGCCCACGCCGCAACCGGCGCCCGCGCTCTTCCGCCCGATCACGCCGGAGCCTGCCGAGGGCAGCCCCAGCCCAGCCGCCCTTCCCCAGGCGACGCCCTCGCCGGGCGCGCTCGCCGCCCAGCGCACGCCCGCGCCCACGCTCGCCCCGGTGGCCACGCCCGTGCCGGCCTTGAGCCAACGCGCCCAGCACGAGGGCACCGAGCTGAGCAAGCACCTGGACGAGCTGATGCTGGCGCTGCGGCGCCGCAACTCGTCCGACCTGGTGCGGGCCCAACAGGGGCTGCGCGAGGCCCTGGACCGCACCGAGGCCGGCCTCAAGGGCGATAACTCGCCCAAGGCGAAGGTGCTGGCCGGTGCCGTGGCCGACGTGCGCGGCGGCCTGAGCGGCGACCTGCCCAAGCTCGAATCGGCCCAGAAGACGCTACGCGAGGCCGTCGGCCCAGCCCCAACGGCCAGCGGCACGCCCGGCCCGGCGGCCACGCCCTCGGTCGAGCCGATTGTGGACCTGGAGCGCTTCGCCCAGAAGCTGAGCAAGGACCTGGCCGCCTTCCAGGAGGCGCTGGCGCAGCGCGACCCGGGTCGGATCTTGAGCCTGCAGAGCCAGTTGCTGGACGCGGTGGCGCAGGCGGACCTGAGCCTGGAGGGCGACTCGTCGCCGCAGGCGGAGAAGCTTCGAGCGGCGAGCGGCGCGGTCAGGGCCGCGCTCAACGGCGACCAGCCCAAGTTCCGCGACGCCGCGCGGCTGCTGAGCGAGGTGTCCGGGCAGGAGGTGGCCGGCGCGCAGGCGACGCCAGCCGCGAAGCCGAAGGCCGACCTGGGCGTCGTGGCCCAGAACCTGGACAACCAGTTGGCCGGGCTGCGCGATCTCGCGGCCAACCCGGGCAACAGCCCGGACGAGTTGGCCCGGCGGCGCAAAGACCTGGACAAGGAGATCGCCCAGGCCGAGCAGGCCCTGGCCGGCGAAACCTCGCCCGGCGCCCAGCTCTTGCGCCAGGCCGTTGGGGCGGTGCAGGAGGTCGCCGCCGGCGACGCCACCAAGCTGGAGCGCGCCCGCACCCTGCTGCGCCAGGCGCGCGAGGCGAGCTGAACAGCCCGGGTGGGAGGTGGGAGGTTGAAGGTTGGAGCTCCAGCCTTCAACCTCCCACCTCCCACCCTTCGCCTTCGACTGTTATGCTTTTGCTATCTCTTCCCCCCCAAACGTTATGCGTTTTTAACCCCCTGGCTGTTAGGCTGTGAGTTGCCCCCCTGAAACCACTCGGTGTCCGCGCCCTGGTGTAGCAGGAACGGCCCCGGGTCGACGGCGCCCATGACTCGACTTGGGCTGGTGCGTAGCCTGGCCCATCCCACGATCCCACTCGTCCGGGCACCGCCCAGGGGTGTGGCAAACAGGCACACCTCAACCAGGTCCAACGTCGGAAGTCCGGAGTCCAGAGGGCGGTTGCACTCGACCTGGGACTGTGGACTCGGGACGCTGGACTCGGTGTAGCACCAGGGAGACGCACGATGGGAGCTATCGGCCCGGCCAACACAACCTTCATCCTCCTCTCATTCGAGGGGCCAGACCGCTACTCGATGGCGGGTGGGCTGGGCATGCGCATCGCAGAGCTGTCGCGCACCCTGGCGGAGGACGGCTATCGCACCCACTTGCTCTTCGTGGGCGACCCGCACGCGCGCGGACTCGAGGAGCGGTGCGGGGAGCGGCTGGTCCTCCACCGCTGGTGCCAGTGGATCAGCAAGTACTACCCGGGCGGGGTCTACCAGGGCGAGGAGGAGAAGCTCTACGACTTCAACGAGTCGTTGCCCTGGTTCGTAGTCGAACGACTGGCCCGTCCGGCGATCGAGGCTGGCCACGTGGTGGTGGTCATGGGAGAGGAGTGGCACACGGCCGAAGCCATGTGCCGGATCAGCGATACTCTTTGGGGCGCTGGGCTGCGCGATCGGGCGGTCCTGTTGTGGAATGCCAACAACACCATGGGCTTCGACCGCGTCAACTGGGGCCGGCTGGGCTTCGTCAGCACCATCACCACCGTGAGCCGCTACATGAAGCACATCATGTGGGACTACGGGATCAATCCCCTGGTCATTCCCAATGGCATCCCCAGGCGGCTGCTGCGCCCGGTAGACCATCGGGCAGCCAACTGGCTGCGCCGCAGCGTCCAGAAGCCGGTCGTGCTCAGCAAGGTGGGCCGCTGGGATCCAGACAAGCGCTGGCTGATGGCCGTGGAGACGGTGGCTCGGCTCAAGGAGCGCGGGCAAGAAACCGTGCTGGTCGCCCGCGGCGGGGTGGAGCCCCACGAGGGCGAGGTGCTCCACCATGCCCGCAGCCTGGGCCTGGTGGTCAAGGACGTCAGCGTGCCCGAGCAATCCGTGGCCGGCTACGTTCGCGCCTTCAGCGAGGCCGGGCCGGCCGACGTACTGAACGTCAAGTCCTTCATCCCCCTGGAGTTCCTGCGCTTGCTCTACTCTGCCTCCGACGTGGTGCTGGCCAACTCGGGCCGCGAGCCCTTCGGCCTGGTCGCCCTGGAAACGATGGCTTCGGGCGGAGTGGCCTTCACCGGCGCCACCGGGGAGGACTACGTGGCCCACCTGGAGAACGCGATCGTCCTGGAGACGGAGGACCCCGAGGAGGCCTCCTGGCACGTGCGCTCCTTGAAGGAGCACCCAGCGATGCGGGCGCGCATTGGACGGGCCGCGCGCCGCACGGCGCGCGGCTTCGTGTGGGAGCGGGTGGTGGACAACCTGGTCGGCAAGATCGAGTTCCTGGCCGCGGGCCAGGGAGCCATCAAGCCCACCCCGCGGACGGAGTCGACCGTGCCGCGCGCCTTCGAGGCAGCGCTGGCGGCGGCGATCGACGAGCCGGAGCCGGCGATCGACGACTCGGAGCACGAGCTCGCCGAGCCGCTCCCCGCCGCACCGGTGCCCGTGGGAGCGGGGAGATTCTAGAGGTGAGTGCAGATTTGAGATTTGAGATTTGAGATTTGAGAATGCAGAGTGCAGATTGAACACTCTGCATTCTGCACTCTCAAATCTCAAATCTCAAATCTCAAATCTGCAATCAAGTCATGGCTGAGGACCTCGCCGTCTACACCGTGATCCACCAGCCGCGGCGGCTGAAGCTGCCGGCCCAGCCTATCCCGCCGGGCGCCAGCCCCGAGGACGTCGAGCGTTGCCTGTTTGACGAACGGCTGAACGAGCGCTACTTCCGCAAGGTTGCCCAGACCTGCTACTGGCCGGCCACGGAGGTGTTCACGGAGCTCGTGGCGCAGGGGCTGAAGCTCAACCTCGGCTTCTCCCTCTCCTTTCTCCGCCAGGCGCAGGCCTGGGACCCACGGCTGCTGGACCTGTTCCGTCGCCTGGTGGCCCACCCCAACGTGGAGCTGATCGGGGTAGAGCCCTACCACAGCTTCATCCTGCTGCTCGACCTGGAGCGCTTCGTCGCCCGCATGTCCTGGGCGCAAGATCGCCTGGAGGCGATCTTCGGCCAGCGCCCGACGGTGACCGATACCACCGAGCTGTGCATGTCGGACCCGATCGCCCTGGCCCTGGACCGGGCAGGGTTCAGCGGCAGCTTCATCGATGGGCGGCCGTGGGTGTTGGGCTGGCGCGAGCCTTCCTTTCTCTATCACAGCGGGCGCAACCTGAAGCTGCTGGCGCGGCACCATCGACTGAGCGATGACGTGGGCTACCGCTTCTCCAACCGCACCTGGTCCGGCTGGCCACTGTTCGCCGATACCTACGCCCACTGGCTGCGCGAGGCGCGGGGCGACCTGGTGGTCCTGGGCTGGGACTACGAGACCTTCGGCGAGCACCACTGGCGCGAGACAGGCATCTTCGACTTCCTGCGTCGCCTGCCCTGGGAGGTCCATCGGCGGGGGATGCGCTTCCTGACGGCTAGCGAGGCCATCGCCGCGCACGCGGAGCGCAGCCACCACCTGCCGCTGCCTGCCTTCCCCAGCACCTGGGCTGGCTCCGGCGGAATGGAGTTCTTCCTGGGCAACGGCGCCCAGCAGGCGATCTTCCAGCTCATGCTCCACGCCTACAACAAGGCCCGCCTGACCCACGACCGGCGCGCGCTGGACCTGGCGCTCTGGCTGACCCAGTCCGACAACCTGCACCTGATCCAGTGGTTCGGGCACGGTGGCTCCGAAGCGGAGGTGTCGGCCTACTTCACCCCGCGCGAGTGGTGGGAGCTGGGCTCCGACGGGATCATCTGGGAGCTGCAGCAGGTCTACAAGAACTTCATCCGTGCCCTGGATGGCGGCACGCGGCGGGCCGAGCGCCTGGAGGAGGCGACCTTGCCGCCGCTGGATCCCGAGGTGGAGGCGCTGCTCACGAAACGCGAGCGCAGGGGTCCTCTCGCTCCTGCACGCTGAGCTGGGGCTGCTCGAGCTGGCCGTCGCGCACGATGAAGCTCGCCACCGAGTCGTACCACTTGCGCAGACGCCACCGCTCATCGAAGACGCCCAGGCTGAGCTGGTAGCGCCGGCCCTCGTCCAGGTTCGAGAAACGCACCGCCAGCGTCTGGGGCTTGCCGCCCGCCACCTCCAGCGCCTGGTCGAGGCTGGCCGGCTGGCCCGCCGGGCGGAGGTAGAGCTTGGCGGTGTAGCGGCCCGGGTCGCGCGCCAGCAGGTCCATCTGAACCACCAGCGCCCCCTGGCTGAAGCTCAGCCGCAGGTCACCATAGCCAAAGGGGAGCGGCAGCGGGGCCGGCGGCCTCGGCGGGGGCAAGGCCGCCGCGCCCAGGTTGATGGCCGGCCAGTGGGTGCGCGCCCAGGGGAGATACTGCTCCACCGCCGCGGCCCACTCGCCCATCTGGTCGGCACCCCAGTAGCTCCAACCAAAGGCACCCGCGTAGCCCTGGCGCAGGGCGAGCTCCAGCACCTCCGACAGGCCGTAGTACGCGCTCCCGTCGGCCGGGAACTCGCCCAGCACCACGGGTCGGTCCACGCCCAGGGCGCGGGCGGGAACGTCGAGCGGGTCGTAAGGCTCCACCCAGTCGTACCAGGAGAAGGAGTAATAGTCCAGGCCCAGGCCGCGCCAGGCGGGCAGATGGGAGGCACGGTTGGTTTCCAGGGTGGCCAGCGCGGGCGAGTAGGTATGGATGGCCCGGGCCGCCTCGGCGACGAGCGCGCGCACGGGCGCCAGCGGCACCTTGAGGCGCCAGTCGGGGTCGCGGTGCAGCTCGGTGATGCCCCAGTCGGGCTCGGCCAGGATCTCGTAGGCCAGCACGCGGTCGTCGGCGCCGAGGTGTTGGAGCAGCGGGATGAGGACTCGCTGCACCAGGGAGTGGCGCTTGGCCGGATTGAGCAGCAGGTCGGCGTGGCCGCCGAAGTGGACTCCCTCCGGCGCGGTGCAGTTCGTGGTCCAGAAGCCACTCGAGAACAGGACCAGGACCAGGCGCAGGTCGTGCTTGCGGGCCAGGGCCAGGGCGGCGTCCAGGTCGGGGAAGAACTGGTCGTCCAGCCCGGTGGGGAAGCCGCGGGCGTCGAACTCGGGGCTGTAGCGCCCGTCGTTGAACACGCGCCACTTGACCACCCGCACCCCCTGGGCGGCCAGGTTGGCAAAGTCGGTGTCCACCTCCGCGTAGGTCGTCGGGTTGCTCACCCCGGAGTGGCCCCATTCGCCGGTCCCGAAGTCCTGGGGGCTGCGCCAGGGGTAGTTGACCCCGGCCAGAAAGGCGGGCTGGCCACGCACCAGGAGCTGGCCGTCGCCAGGCGGTGGCGCCGCCAGCAGCCGCGGCCACGGGAGCAGCGGCCCGAGCACGACCAGGATGGTGGCGAGCCACACGGAGAGACGCGGGGACGCGGGGACGCGGAGACGCGGGGCGTGCCGCGCGTCTCCGCGTCCCGAAACGTCCCCGCGTCCCGCCATGGCCCTATTGAGCGCTGAAGAAGGTGGCGCTGGCCTGGGCACCGGTTTCCTGGCCGTGCGCCACCAGCTCCAACTCGCCGCTCGCGTCCTGGGGGAGCGCGAGAGGGCCCACGTCGGCCAGGGCGCCGCGGGCATCGGCGGTCGCGGTGGCCAGCTCCCGCCCGGCCACGGAGAGGGCCACCGGCTCCTCGGCCCCGAAGCCCGCGCCCTGCACGGTGACCTGGGTCCCGGGCGGCCCGCTGGTCTGGTCGAGGCTCAGCCACGGCTGGTGGCGCACGACCTGGAACGTCTGGTCACGGGCCACGCGGCTCTGCTCGCCTTCAGCCACCAGCCGCAGCTCGCCGCCCTGGGCGTTGTAGGGCACGCGCCAGGGGCCAGCCTCCTGGAAGGCGCCATCCTGGTCCGCCTGGAAGCTGGCCACCTCCTGGAGGCGGCCATCCGGGCCGAGCAGGATGCGCACGGTCTCGCCGGGCGCGAAGCCGCGCCCGTCGAAGCGCACCTCCGCGCCCGGCGGGCCGGCGTAGGCGGCCAGGGTCATGACCGGGTAGAAGGGGAGCACCTCGTAGGTCGTGTCCAGGTCGGCGCGGCCGGACTCGGAGCGGACGACCAGGCGGTGCTTGCCCACGTCGGCCGGCGTGGCGCGCACCAGGTTCTCGATCCGCAGCTCGCCCTGCTGGTCGGCCTCGGCGCGCTGGAGGGGGCGCGTGGCCCCGTCCACGTGTACCTGGACCGCCTCGCCCGGTTGGAAGCCGAAACCCTGCAAGCCGGTGCTGGTGCCCGGGGCCAGGGTGTAGTGGTCGAGCACGACCCAGGGGTCGAAGCCGACCACCGTCAGGCGGCGCTCGACCACCGCCCCGCTCTGGTCACCGGTGAGGACCAGGGTATAGCTGCCGCGGTCGAGCGCGGGCAGCGGCAGGGGGCTGGCTGCCAGGCTGCCCACCCCATCGGCGGCCAGGTCGCCCAGCGCGCGCTCGCCGGCACTGTCACGCAGCGCCGCCCGCACGGTCTCCCCGGGCGCGAAGCCGCCGCCGCGGAGCTGGAGCGCCTCTCCGGGGCGGAGGGCGTAACGGTCGAGCTCGACCCAGGCCAGCCCGCTGGTCTGGGCGACGGTCGAGGGTGAGGGGGCGACGGTCGGTGCGGCCGTGGTGGGCTCGGGCACCATGGTGAGCGCGGGCTCCGACGTGCTGGCCGGCGGGGGGCTCTCGGTCCCCACCTGCGCTCGGCTCTGGCTCCCACTGTCGGCCGCGATGGCCACGGCGATGGCAAGCCCCAGCGACATGACTCCAGCCAGGGCGGTCGCCCTGGCGCCCCAGCGTCCACGCATCTGGCATCCCTCCCGTGCGGTATCCTCCAGCGAGTCGGAGGTCGAGTGCCGAAGGCCGAAAGGGATACGACGATCAGACCGTGAGCGTGCGACGGTAGAATTCGACGGTCGGCTTTCGACTCTGGACTCGCTGCCGAGGGATGGCCGCGCAGAAGATGTGCCACGTCCACCATCCTCCCCTCCGCGCGGCCGTCTTTGCCCGGCGGCTGAATCGCTTCGCCGCGCTGATGTCACAGTTGGCCCCGGAGCAGTGTCTAACTTCCTGAAACCAGTATCGAGGAGGGGAGACAGCCATGGCCGGGATGCGCCATTCGACCCATAGCGTAACCCTGGAAAACGTGCCATACGACCGCGCCTTCGCGTATCTCAGTAACTGGCGCAACCAGCCGCACTGGGCCATCAACTTCGTCAAGGGCATCCGCCAGGAAGGCGATCAGATTATCATGGCTACGCCCAACGGCGAGGTACCGATCCAATGGCGGACCAACCGCAACCTGGGCACCATCGACATCGAGTTCCCAAACGGGGTCGTGCTGCCGACGCGCTTGACCGCTCTCGCGGGAAGTCTCCTGTACACCTTCACCTTCAGCATGCCGGCAGAGTTGCCCGAAGAGGCATTCCGAGCCGCTCAGCGCGGAATGGACCAGGAACTGCAGCACCTCAAGCGCATTCTGGAGCAGACGGCAGATGCGCAGCAGCGCTGAACGACCGCAAGCATCCGAGGACTACCTGGTCGAGGCAGCCCGGCGTGGTGACCGGGCTGCCCTCGAAGCGCTCGTGGCGCAGATCCAGGGTCGGATCTACAACCTGGCCGTGCGCATGCTCTGGCACCCGGCCGATGCCGAGGATGCCACGCAGGAGATCCTCATCAAGATCGTCACGCACCTCAGCGACTTTCGGCGTGGCAGCCGCTTCAGCACCTGGACCTGGCGCATCGCGGTCAATCATGTGCTGACCACCCGCAAGCGGCAGGTGGAGCAGCAGGCCAGGAGCTTCGCCGAGTTCGCCCAGGACCTCGAGCAGGGATTGGCCGAGACGATCCCGGATGCCTCGGCCGCGGTCGATGAGCGGCTGCTGCTGGAGGAGGTCAAGATCGGCTGCATGCAGGGGATGCTGCTGTGCCTGAGCCGCGAGGAGCGGGCGGCGTACGTCCTCGGCGAGATCTTCCAGGTGACGGACCGGGAAGCGGCAGAGATCTTCGGCATCTCGGCTGCCGCCTGCCGCAAGCGTCTCAGCCGAGCCCGGGCCGCCCTCCGCGGCTTCATGCAACGGAAGTGCGGGCTCGTCGAGCCCACCAATCCGTGCCGCTGCCGTCGCAGGGTGAAGACCGCCATCGAGCAGCGGCGGCTCAACCCGGCGCGCCTGCTCTTTGCGCAGAGCGGAGCGGACGCGGCGGTTGTGCGGGGCGTGGCCGAGATGGATGCGTTGGACCGAGCTGCCGCCCTGTTCCGGTCTCATCCCGACTACCCGGCCCCCGCCACCTTCGTCCACACAGTGCGCGCGCTCTTCGCGTCCGGGCAGCTCTCGTTCCTGGATTGGGGCAGCGGCTGACACTGGGCCAGGTACCGCGTGCGGGGATAACCAGCCTCGCACCGAAGCGCGATGGCCGCCGCTGAGCAGTCCGGTACGTGGAGAGGAGCCGCTCACTGGCTTCGAGAGCGATCAGGTATAACTGAGGCGTGAGCCGAAGGTCGATGGGCGACACCGCCAAACCGAGCGCGAGGGACTCACCGCCGCGGCTCGCTGAGCTGATCGGGGTGCTGTCGCTGGCAACGGACCTCGGGTCAGGACAGCCAATGGAGGCCGGTTTGGGCACCTGCCTCCTGGCCACGAAATTGGGTGAAGCCCTCGGCCTGGGAGAGGACGACCTGCGCCGTGTGTACTACCTCTCCCTCCTCCAGCACGTCGGCTGCACCGCCATGAACCACGAGCTCGCCGCAATGGTGGGCGACGAGCTCGTGATGCGCGCCGGGGCTGCAACCCTGGACCTCTCCGACCCCGAGGTCATCGTCCCGTACCTGCTGGAGGTCTTCGCTCGGACCTTGCCCGGGCTGGCCGCTGCGCAGGCGCTCGAACGAGTGCATGCGGCGGGCGAGTTGTTCGCCGAGGGACGAAGCGCGACCTGCGAGGTGGCGCAGATGCTCGGAGCGCGACTGGGCTTCGACGAACGGCTGCGGCGCGATCTCGGGTTGGTATACGAGCGCTGGGACGGGAAGGGATTTCCGGGCCAGACCTGGGGCGAGGCGCTCTCCGTCCCGTTGCAGGTGATGCAGGTCGCTGAGGGCGCGAGGGCCATGCACGACGCGCGAGGGGCCGACGCCGTGTACGCGGCCATGCGGCCGCGGGTGGGAACCTGGTACCGGCCGGAGATCGCCGAGGCGCTCCTCCGCCAGGCTTCCGACCTGCTACCCGTGCTTTCCGTGGCCTCGCGCTGGGAAGCGGTCCTCGAGGCCGAGCCCGGGGGGCCCACGCCGCTCTCGGAGGAACGGCTCGAAGATGTCCTTCGAGCCATGGCCGAGTTTGTAGACCTCAAGTCGCCGTACCTGGTGGGGCACTCGGTGAGGGTGGCTAACCTGGCCGAGCGCGCGGCCCGGCGAGCGGGGCTGCCGGAAAGGGACGCCCGCTTGCTCCGGCACGCGGGCTGGGTGCATGACCTCGGCCGGGTAGGCGTTTCCACGTCGCTGTGGGGAAAGGCCGGGCCGTTGACCGCCGGGCAGTGGGAGCAGGTCCGCCTGCACGCCTACTACACCGCCCGCGTGCTCGCCCGCGTGTCGTGGTGCCCGGAGCTGTCCGCGCTGGCCTCCATGCATCACGAGCGGCTCGACGGATCGGGGTACTTCCGGGCTGCGCCGGCCTCGGTTCAGTCGCCGGCCGTGCGTCTCCTGGCCGCGGCCGATAGCTACCAGGCCATGACCGAGGCCCGACCCCACCGGGCGGCCCTCGATAGTCAGCGGGCGGCGGAGGAGCTCCAGCGCGAGGTCCGAGCCGGTCGGGTGGATGCCGAGGCGGCAGAGGCGGTCCTGGAGGCGGCTGGGGCGCCGGCTCGCCGCCGCCGTACCCACGTGGCCGGCCTCACCACGCGCGAGGTGGAGGTGCTCCGATTGGTCGCCCGCGGGCTCTCCACACGCGAGATCGCGCAGGCGTTCACCATCTCCCCCAAGACCGCCGCCAAGCACATCGAGCACATCTACCTGAAGGCGGGCGTGTCCACGCGGGCGGCGGCCACCCTGTTCGCCCTGCAGCACGATCTCCTCGGCTGATCTGCCCTCGTGGGCTCCGTGAAGATACGGGGAATACCTGATGTCCCGGCGCCCGGTCGTCGCTAGACTCGAAGTGGACAATTCGTTCGGTGGCTTGCCGCCGAGGGACTCAGGGGGAAAGACCCATGACTCGCATAGCGGGAGAGATTCGGATCCAGGCTCCAAGGGAGAGGGTGTGGGATGTCCTGGCGGACATCGGAGCCGTGGCGAACTACCACCCGGGCGTCGCCCGGGCGTACTACGTCTCGGAGGAGAGGGAGGGCATCGGAGCCACCCGGCGCTGCGAGCTCTATCCGAATGGATCGATCGATGAGACCGTCACGGCCTGGCGGCCGGGCGAGTCCTACACCATCGAGATGGTCCGCAGCACCGCGCCCTTCAAGCAGGTAGTGGCCTGGCTCGGCGTTCGACCTGTTGGGAACGAAACCGCGGTCCGTCTCGCGGTCAAATACACGCTGAAGTTCGGCCTCGTCGGTCTGCTGATGGACCGACTGCTGGTGAGGCGCAACTTCACCAAGATGGTGCCAGCGGTCCTGGCCGGGCTGAAGTACCATATCGAGACCGGCAGACTGGTGGAGGACCGGGTGCCAGCCCTGCAGGCTGCGTAGCATTGCAACGCGCCCGACTCGGCTTCGGGTTGTGTTGGTGAGGTGAGCGGAGGGGAGAGGAGCTGGAGGGCAAGGGGCTCTGGAGCTGCTGAATGGCAGCCTCGGTCGTCTGGATGTTTCACGTGAAAAACATGGGGTGCGCGCTCATGTCTCGCGTCCGCTGACGCGCCGGATGCGCACGCGGCCTACTTCCACGATAGCCAGAACGCCCGTCAGGGCCTCGTCTCGCAAGTCCAGCAGAGCCCGCAGCAGTTCGTGGTTGATGCGCTGCGTCGGGAGTTCATCTGGCACGCGAACGACGATGATGCCCGAATGGGTCCCCGGCGGGAAACGCAACGTGTTGGCGAAGCCCTTATCGGCTGTGACCAGGATCTCCCCCTGGGCCTGGGCATGGGCGAAGACCTCATTATCACTCCGCCCACGCAGGCCCACGTCGCGAACGTCCTCAGCCGTGTACCCTGCCTGACGCAAGACCACGGCTGCCGAGCGTGGCATGTCCTCGTCAACCAGGAACTTCCACACCTACGCCGTCACTCGGACTTCCTCTGCGGCCAACACGCTCGCAGCGTAGCCCAGCGCCGCTCGCACGTCTTCCGCACTCAAATCGTATTCCGCGGCCACCTCGTCAGCCGTCATGCCTCCCGCAAGCTTGGCGATGACCAGCTCCACCGTCACTCGGGTACCCCGGATCACCGGCTTGCCAGAGCGAATAGCCGGATCGACGGCGACCCGAGGGGCGATCTCTCTTGCCATGCTCCCGCCTCCCTTCAAGATCAGCTCACTCAGCCTACTACTCAGGGTCTGAGCCGCTGTCCCTCGAATACCTCCATATCCGCGCAGTGCCCACGTCGGTGCTGGCGGTGGGCACTGTGATCCGGGCCGCTCAGCGAGGAGACGGACGCTTGCGCCGATACTCCAGCAGTCGCGGGGCCAGATCGTCGCCCACCCACCAGGCCACGCCGAGGCGCTCTGCCTCTGCACGTACCTCCGGACTGGACCAGGCTTGCCCGAACACGACCGGGAGGACGTCGCGCACCCCCTTGTCCTGGCCGGCCCGGCGCAGGGTCTCGGCACGTTCGTGCGCGCGGTACACATCGTCCCACTCCACGACCAGCGCGACCTCGGCAACCGCGTACGAGTCGTCCTTCCACCACATCAGGTCGACCAGCAATGGGTCATGCCGATCGAGGACGATCTCGGCAGCCACCAGGTCCGCCAGGATATCCTCCAGGCGCTGCTGGACGCGAGCCTCGGTGGGACAGCCTCCGCTCCCTCCCTGGAACAGGCTCAAAGCCCGGCGTCGTACCTGCCGCTCGTACTGCTCACTATTCCGACGGCCCGCCTCGCCCGCCTGCCAGGTGACCAGCTCACCGACCCGACCGGCGAGGTGCTCCATTTGCCGCTCGGTCCGCGTCTGCGCCTCGGCGAGCTGGTCCATGCGCGCGGCCAGGCTTGCCAGGTGCCCCTCGGTCCGCGTCTGGGCCCCGGCGAGGTTGCGCAGCGCGTCCTCCAGGCCGTCGCTCAGCAGCAGTCGTCGCAACTCCGCTCGCGCGGACGGTCGCGCCTCGATCAGGCGGAGGAGTTCCCGGAGCGTCTCGTCATCAACGGGCATCGAGGCTACCCCGTAATCAGCGTCTCCACGCACTCGGCGGGCGGGCTCGGTCGACCCCTCGCTCCCGCCTGCCAGGTCGCCCTCGGCCGGGCGCACCCTGCAGCACTATAGCATGGCACGGCGGCACGAACGTACTCGCGCGCTACCCCTGGCCCGCCGAGGCTTCCCCGCCTCACCCGAGCGCCCACCAGCGGGGCAGGAGCGCCTGGAGCGGGGCGGCTGCTCAACGCGAGCCGACGGGGAGTCTGGCGGTAGAGGACTTCCGTGCTACACTTCACTACGCCATCATGCGATGGCGCTACCACCCGCCTGCGACAGGACCGAGCCGGTTACACCAGGACCAGGGAGGAGAACAGCCGTGGCGCCAATTGGCGGAGCGCCGCTCCAGTGGGCGCTGGTGGGACTCCGCACCGGAGCTGAGGCGTATGGAGCGCTGCCGCCGCCGGCCGCGGGGCGGATCGCCGAGTATCTGAACCAGATGGGCAACGTGCTGGCGCTCACCCGCGCCTCCACCGAAGACGTGCAGGACGGAGCTGAAGTACCGGAGCTACTGGTGCCGGTCGACCACGTCACCTACGTGCAGCCCTGGGGCACGGCTGAGGCGCCGGCTATGCCTGCCTCGACCTACGTGCCGCGGGGCATGGCTCCGATGGAAGTGAGCCTCGTGCTCACCACCCGCATCACCATCGCCGGCCCCGTCTACCTGCTCCGGGACATGGACCTGTCAGGCGTGCTGCGGCGTTCCACGGAGCTGTTCCTCGAGTTCGGCCGCGCCACGCTCACCACGCCCACCGGCGAGGGCCGAGCCGCCGACGGCCTGCTGGTGAACAAGCACCACATCCTGCTCGCCCGGCGCATGGACCAGCCGCCGCGGCCCTGAGTCCAGGCGGCAGAAGGCAGAAGGCAGAAGGCAGTCGAGGCAGACCCTCGGCACGTGCCTTTCTGCCCATTGCCCGGCGAGCCAGTGGCACAGGCGGCTCGCCTGTGCGGCCCGCCGGTCTTCACTTCGCGCTGGCCAGCACCTTCCGACGGAGTGCCGACAGCGGGGAGAAGCCGCCGCCCCTGGCGTTGGCTGCCTCGGGGCGACACAGCTCCGCCACGTCGCGTGCGAGCGTCTCAAGCGTTCGCCGGGCCTGGGTGTGGCCGGCGGCATCCACCTCGAACACCGTGGACCCATGGTTCCAGGCGGCAAGGAACAGGTGTCCGTCGCTGGGCACCATGGCCATGATGGGGTGCGGGATGACCGACTTGACCTGTTTCAGGTCGAGCCCCGCGTTGGAGCGGTTGAGCACGACCCGAACGTGATTGTTCAAGCGGATCTGCGAATCGACGGTCAGGAAGCGGACCGTGTTGCGCAGCGAGCCAAACTCGGGGGTCGTGACCACCAGCACCAGGTCTGCCTGCTCGAGCACCTGGAGCGTCTGCTCGGTCAGCGCGTCGTCCAGGTCCACCACCACGAAGTCGAAGTAGCGGCGCAAGCCCTGGGCGGCCGCCGCCACGGCGCCTTCGGGCACCCGCTCCACGTCCTCCAGGCGCGAGGGCGGGGCCAGGACCTTGAGCCCGCTGCGATGCTCGACCAGGACGTGGGTCCAGACCTCCGGATCGTGGGGCAGGCCGTTGGCAGTCGCGTCGAGAATGGTCCGGGTGCTGGTCAGGTCCAGGGCCACCAGGCTGTCGCCCGACCACAGGTCGCCATCGATCAACGCCACACGCGCTTGCGTGAACTGCACCAGGCCGAGGGCGAGGTGGACCGCGATGGTGGTCTTGCCCACGCCCCCGTGGGCGCCGAAGACGCAGATGACCGTGCCGTAGCCCGCGAGCGCGGCCGCGGCCCGCGAGCTGGGTGCGACCTCGAACCCGGTTCCATCGGGCACGACGGCGCCGCAGCGGATCAACTGCGCGTTGAGCCGCAGGACCAGCTCCGGGGTGGTGATGGGCTTGCGCGCGAACTCCTCTTGCTCCCCCTGCTCCAGGTCGATCGTCCATGCGGGCTGATCCGAGCTGGGCGGTGGAAGCAGGACGAGGAACGGCGCCTTGCCCTCCTGGCGCAGGGCCCGGTAGATGGCGAAGGTTTCGCGCTTGGGGAGCTCGGCGTCGAGCACCACCGCCACGACCCCGCCGCCGAACTCGCGCTGAAACTCCTTGAACGACGAGCAGCGGATGGGCGCGTAGCCCACGGCGCCGAGCGCCCCGGCGCTTCCAAGCACCGAGGCGTCGTTCGTGCAGAGCAGGAGACCGCGGCCCGGGCTCGAGTTACTGGCCATCAGCGTTTCCCTCCACCAGTTCACCCTCCAGGATGAGGAACTCGCGCACCCGGGTCCTCGTCTGAGGCGGCACGTGGACCACGACATGGCCATCCTCCAGGACCTCGAGCCTCGCGTCGGCCGCCCCTGCCACCTGAGCGACATCCTGCTCCAGCCTGAAGAGACGCGGCAGGCTCAGCTTGGCGCGCGCCGACAACACGATCGGGCCGGAGAGCTGCAGCTCGAGGCTCGAGGCCGTCTCCCGCGCCACCGGCGGTCCGTCTCCTGCTCCGTCGCGGAGCAGCGTCGCTGTTGCACCGCCCGGCTCCCTCTCCAGCCCACTCCGCGCCAGCGGCGTGGACGCCGCTCCCGCCGGCACGGAGAGGCGGGGTGTGAGCAGGACGACGGATGAGCTTCTCAGGGGCACTGGGCGCAACGGGGCGCGATCGCTCTGCCCCGGACTCAAGCCGCATCTCGCTTCCGGTTGGGCTGGCCGCGCCCGCGAGCGCGCCCCGGCCAGAACCGCTCCCAGAACCTCGGGCAGCGCTGGGGAGGCTCGTACGCCCTGGTTGCCCCGATGAGGCCGCGCATCGCCGGCGCGCTCTCGGCCAGCAGCCGTTTCAGGTCGTGGCCCGAGAGGCTGAGTAACTCCGTCTCGCCCTCGCACTCGGCGCTCGCCGCCCTCGGGTTGTTCGAGAGCAGCGCCAGCTCGCCGAAGTAGCCGCCCGGCTCGACGGTTGCCAACTGGCGGACATTCCCGGCGGCATCCGAGTAGAACAGCAGGACCCGGCCGGACTCCACCAGGTACATGCGGTCGCCCCGGTCACCCTGCCGAAACACGATCTCACCATCGGAGCAGGTGTGGTGCTCGCAGAGCAACGCCAGGTGATCCAGCGCCTGCTCCGGCAAGCGCTCGAAGATCCCGACGGAGCGCAGGCAATCACGCTTCCGCTTGATAGCACTCGGCTGAGCAAGCGCGTTCACCATGGATCTCCACCGCCACAGCGCGCGCGCCTCGAGGCGCACGGGTTCGGGTCGTGGCTCACCGCGGAGCCTCCAGTTCCTCCAACAGCGCCGCCAGGTCCTTCAGTTCGCCGCGCAGCCCGGCCAGCCGACTGGCGCTGCTCTCGGCGTCGCCCAGGCAGATGCCCAACGAGTAGCCGAGCGGGGTCACCCTGGGCGTGGACGACGAGACCCGGATCCCGCTCAGCTCCAGGCTGACGTCCCGTGCGAGCGCGTGCGCCTGCTCGACCGTCCGGAGCAGGCGCTGCACCGTCTGCAACTGCTGGGCCACGCTCACCTTGCCGTTCGTAGCCATGAATCACCTCCACCACTCGCCTGGCCTGGCGTCCGTTCGTCCCGGCCGGCCGTCGCACCGGCGAGGCGCCGCGCTCGAGCCAGGGGCGTCGCTCGCCAGCGCGTTTCGCTCCCGAGTGGGACACCATGCGCAGCCTGCCATATCTGCTACCTTAGGTATCCTATACGTCGCATTATACGACATCTCTCATTCATCGACAGGACAGCTTCCTCCATGTGTCTGTACGGGGGCACCGCAAGGGGATGAGAAACAACCGCCGCAGCCCGGCCGGCGCACTCTTCAGCGCGGACCCCGTCCCTTGTGGCCCGTGGGCACGAGGGTTGGGGATTTGATGCCGTGAAGAGGCAAGAAGTGTTCCGTGGCACCGCCAGGCGCACCGGACCGGGAGGTACGCTACCGCCAGGAGCACTTCTGCGCTCTCCAGCACCGAGTCGTCGGTGGTGCAGAGCAAAACGACGTGCGCTGGCCCCGAGCTGCTGGCAACGTGCCAGGAGGCCACTCCTACTCCACCCTCGCGCCAACGCACCGCCGCCCGCCCTGCTGCCGCCTGCCACTCCTTCCCTCACCCGCGGCGCAAGCCCGGCCTACTTCGCGTTGGACGGCGGCACCTCCGCTCGGTAGAATGCGCTCTGGCAAGGCTCTGCAAACCGCGTGAGCCTCCCAGCGGCTTTCCAGGAGGGCAGGAGGGATTGATGAGCGCCAAGAGCGACGGATGGTTCGGGCGACCGGTGCGCCGGGTGGAGGATGGGCAGTTGCTGCGTGGCAGGGGGCGGTTCGTGGGCGACATCGAGCGGCCGGGGCAGCTCCACGCGGCCTTCGTCCGCAGCCCCCACGCTCATGCTCGGATCAAGGGCATCGAGACCAGCGCGGCTCTGGCCCTGCCAGGGGTGGCGGCCGTCCTCACCTTCGCCGACCTGGGCGCGGCGGCCAGGCCCATGCCTCCCTTTCTGGCCAAGACGGCGCCGAAGGCGCTGGTCGAGTTCCTGAAGCCGGAGGTCAAGGCCGACGATAGCTTCCTGCTGCCGCCGGACAAGGTCCGCTACGCGGGTGAGGCGGTGGCCATGGTCATCGCCGAGAGCCGCTACCTGGCCGAGGACGCGGCCGAGCTGGTGGAGGTCGACTACGAGCCGCTGCCGGCCGTGGCCGACGTGGAGGCTGCCCTCCAGCCCGACGCCCCGCTGCTGCACGAGGCCTGGGGCGACAACGTGTGCGTTCGCTTCACCGTCCAGAAGGGCGACGTAGACCAGGCGTTCCAGCGCGCCGACCACGTGGTGCGCGAGCGGTTCTACGTCCATCGCTACACGGGCATCACCATCGAGACGCGCGGAGCGGTAGCGGAGTACGATCCCGAGCGGCGCGAGCTGATGGTCTGGTCGGCCACCCAGAACGCCCACCCGCTGCGCCAGGGGATCGCCCACTTGCTTGGGCTGCCCCAGTTCACGGTGCGGGTGATCGCCCCGGACGTGGGCGGCGGCTACGGCATCAAGGCCATCCTCTATCCCGAGGACGTGCTGGTCGCCCTGGCTGCGCTGCGCCTTGGCCGCCCGGTCAAGTGGATCGAGGACCGACTGGAGCACCTGCGCAGCGCCATTCACGCCCGCGAGCAGATCCACGACATCGAGCTCGCGCTCGACGCGGACGGGCGCATCCTGGGCATGCGCGACCGCTTCCTTATTGATAACGGCCCCTACAACCACCTCGGGCTGGCCATGCCCCACAACACGGTCGCCCACCTCATGGGGCCGTACCGCGTGCCGGCCCTGTGGGTCGAGGCGCGGTGCGTGGTAACCAACAAGGTGCCGGCTGCACCGTACCGGGGCGCCGGGCGGCCCGAGGCGGTGTTTGCCGTGGATCGGGTGATCGACTGCGCCGCGCGCCAGTTGGGCATGGATCCGGCCGAGCTGCGGCTCAGGAACTCGGTCCGACCCGACGAGATGCCCTACGACGCCGGACTGCTCTACCGCGACGGCCAGCCCCTGGTCTACGACAGCGGCGACTACCCGGAGACCATGCGCCGGGCGCTCGCCCTAGTCGACTACGAGCGGCTGCGCGCCCAGCAGGCCGAGTTGCGCGCCCAGGGGCGCTACCTCGGGGTGGGCACCTCCAGCTACGTCGAGGGCACGGGCGTGGGCCCGTTCGAGGGCGCGGTGGTCCGCGTGGACGGCAGCGGCAAGGTCGTCGTCTACACCGGCGCCTGCTCGCAGGGCCAGGGCCACCAGACTGTGTTCGCCCAGATCTGCGCCGACCACCTGGGGGTCGACCTGGCCGACGTGACCATCGTCGGCGGCGACACGGCCGGCCTGACTCACGGCTACGGCACCATCGCCAGCCGCAGCGGCGTCACGGCCGGCAACGCCGTCGCCGCGGCGGCGGGCGAGGTGCGCGCCAGGGCGCTGAAGATGGCCGCGCAACTGCTGGAGGCCCACCCGGACGACCTGGAGATCCGCAACGGGCAGGTCCAGGTGGTCGGCCTGCCCGGGCGCAAGGTGTCCCTGGGTGAGGTGGCCCAGGCGCTGGAGCCGGGTCGGCCGCGGCCGGCGGACCTGCAGCCCGGCCTGGAGGCCACGGTCTACTACGAGCCGCCCACGGTCACCTACACCAATGGCGCTCACGCAGTGGTGGTCGAGGTCGACGTCGAGACCGGCCAGGTGCGGACGCTGAAGTACGCCATCGCGCACGACTGCGGGCGGATGATCAACCCGATGATCGTGGAGGGGCAGGTCCATGGCGGGGTGGCCCAGGGCATCGGCGGCGGGCTGTTCGAGGAGCTGGTGTACGACGGCGAGGGGCAACTGCTCACCGCCAGTCTGATGGACTACCTGGTCCCGACCGCGGCCGAGATTCCCCACTTCGAGGTGGCGCACCTGGAGTCGCCCTCGCCCCGCAACCCGCTGGGCATCAAGGGGCTGGGTGAGGGGGGCGCCATCTCCCCTCCGGCCGCCTACGCCAACGCGGTCGAAGACGCGCTGGCCCCATTCGGCGTCAAGATTACCCGCGGCCCGCTCAGCCCAACCCGGGTGCGGGACCTGATCGCGGCAGCGCGCCGGCAGTAGTCAGTGGCCATCGGAATCCAAAATCCAAAATCCAAAATCGACTGAGCAAGGGGGTTGAGTGATGCGCGTGTTCATCACTGGCGCCGGGATGGTCGGCTGCCATACGGCCCGCGAGCTGGTCCAGCGCGGGGACCAGGTCACGTTCTTCGACCTTGCGCCGCGCCAGGACTACGTGCAGCGCGTCGTCGACGGCGACGTGCGCGTGGTGCGGGGCGACATCCGCGAGCTGCCGGGCTTGCTGGAGGCGATCCAGGAGGTCCGGCCGGAGGTGGTCATCCATACCGCCGCCCTGATCGGCACCGCTGCCCAGCAGGTGCCCTACCGCGGCTTCCAGATCAACATTGGCGGGACGCTCAACGTGGCCGAGGCGGTGCGCCTGGCCGGGGTGCGGCGGCTACTGCACGCCAGCACTCTGGGCGTCAACGACCTCTCGCAGCCGCAGCCGGCCCCGCTCACTGAGGACTTCCCAACCAGCGGCGCCGGGCAGGTCTACGGCGGCTCGAAGGTCGCCTGCGAGCAGATCCTGCGGGCCTACGCCGCCGCCTACAAGTTCGAACTGGCCATCCTGCGCTTCGCCGGCGTCTACGGCTACGGCCACTACGCGGGCGGGTCCGGCATCGGCCAGGGGATGTACGACCTGGTGAAGGCCGCGCTGGAGGGGCGCCCGGCTCCCCTGGGCAGCGGCTTCCCGCCGGTCGACGAGAACGTCTACATCAAGGATCTAGCCCACGGGGTGGCGCTGGCCGCCCGCGCCGAGCGCCTGCCTCACCAGGTCTACAACCTGGGCAGTGGCGTCCTGGTCACCCCGCAGCTCATCGTGGAGACGCTGCAGCGCATCCTGCCCGGCACCACCGCGGTGCGCGTCGCCCCGCCGCGCCCCGACCGGTTCCCGCGCCTGCAGCCGTTCGACCTCTCCCGCTCGCGGGCGGAGCTGGGCTACGAGCCGCGCTACGACCTGGAGGCCGGCCTGCGCGACTTCATCGAGGAGCTCCGGCGGTGAGGGGGCAGGAGGCAGAAGGCAGAAGGCAGAAGCACTGGCCAGTGGCCACTGACCACTGGCCACTGGGGTAGAGTAGGAGACTGGCACGGTGGCTGTTGGGTCCGGCGCTGTCCACGCAGTACTTGCAGGCGCTGCCGCCCGAGACCTGGCCCCGTTTCCAGCCTCTCCTCATCAATCCGGACAGGGTGAAGTGGCGACTGGGGTTGCCCACTCGGAAGTAGGCCCCCCAGCCCCGCAC
>JACQUR010000065.1 GCA_016210245.1 Chloroflexota bacterium | reverse complement strand
CGGCCGGACTGCTTTCATCACCCACCTGGCCCGGACCGAGCGCTACGTCTTCGACTTCCTGGCCGAGGAAGTGTTGAGCCGCCAGAGCGTCGCCGTGCGCACCTTCCTGCTCGAGACCTCCATCCTGCCCGAACTGACCCCGGCGCTGTGCCAGGCGGTGACGGGTCGGAGGGATGCGCCGGCGCTGATCGAGGACCTCTACCGCCGCAACCTCTTTGTTGTCACGGTGGATGAAGCGGGCACGGTGTATCGCTACCACCACCTGTTCGCCGAGTTCCTGCGCCGCCGCCTGGCGCAGGAGCTGCCGGACCAGGTGGCCGAGCTACACCGCCGCGCCGCCGAGGCGGAGACCGTACCGTCGCACGCTATCTCCCACTACCTGGCGGCGCAGCTCTGGGAGCAGGCGGCGACGACCGTGGAACAGGTGGGCGAGCAACTGGTCTGCGACGGGTTGCTCGGCACGCTGCACGGCTGGATCGAGGCGTTGCCCCCCGCGGTCCGCGAGGCGCATCCCCGCCTGCTGTACTTTCTGGCGGTCTATGCGCTCCAGCGTGGCGCCCTGGACGAGGCGACGGAGCTGCTGGAGCGCGCTCGGCGCGGCTTCGAAGCGGTCGGCGATGCGGCTGGCCAGGGCGAGTGCCTGCTGGAACTGGTGAGCGTCGCGAACGAACGGTTCGACTACGAGCGCCAGGGGGCGCTCGTCCAGCAGGCGCTGGCCTATCCCCTTCCACCCCACGGACGGGTGCAGGTGCTGATGGCCCGCGCTTTCCAGTCGGAGTACCAGGGGAACTGGCACCAGGTGGAGGCCGACGTAGCCGAGGCGATGCAGCTCACCCTGGCGTCCGGTGACCCCCGGGCGTTCAACGTCCTGGCCTCGATCCTGCGCCTGGATTTCACGCTGCTCCCTGATGGGCCAGAACGGCTCGAGCGTTACTGCCGCCACGTCCTGGCTCGCTTTGGCGAGGGCATGGGGCCGGTGCAGGCCGGGGCGCACTCGCTGTTGGGCTTCATCCACCTCTTGCGCGGCCACCTGGATGAGGCTGAGCAGGAGGCGGAACGCGCTCGCGCGATCAGCCAGCAGTTAGGCGGCTTCATTTACCTGGACGGCGAGGTGGGCTTCGTGCTGGGCTTCATCCCAACCATCCGGGGTGACTACGCGGCCGCGGAACGTCGGTGGGAAGCCCTTTTGCCCTGGTGCGAACAGACCCCCGCGGCCAGCTTCTTCACCGTGCCAGTGCTCCACCTGCTGGGACGGGCGCAGTGGCTCCAGGGCAAGGTGGACCGGGCGCGGCAGACCTACGCCCGCATGGGCGCCACGGCGAGCCCGCAGGAGCTGCCGGAGGCCACGCTGTCGCGGGCGCTGATGCGCGCGCTGCTGGAGATCAGCGACCGGCGCTACCTCGACGCCGAGCACACCTTGCGCCCGGCGGTGGCGATCGAACAACAGGCGCGCCACTGCATCATCTTCGGCAGCGCCCGCCTGCTGCTGGCGTACCTGTATCTGCTGCGGGACCGTCCGCAGGAGGCACTGTCCGAGCTTGCCCCCGTGCTGGCCGAGTGCGAACGCCATGGAACGCCGGGCTGGATCCTCAAAGAAGGGGCGATCGTGGTGCCGCTGCTGCGCCTGGCGGTAGAGCGGGGCCTGCGTTCCACCTTCGCCACCAGCCTGCTGGCCCTGCTGGGCGCGAGCGGAGCGCCCAGGCCCGTGCGGGTGCCGGACACCGGCGCGACGCTCACCCCCCGCGAAGTAGAAGTCCTGCGCTCGATCGCCGCTGGCGCCAGCAACCTGGACATCGCCGCGCAACTGGTCATCAGCGAACGCACGGTCAAGACCCACGTCACCAGCATTCTCGGTAAGCTTGGGGTATCCTCTCGCACGCAGGCAGCCGCCCGTGCCCGCGAGCTGCGCCTGGTCTGAGTGCGGCGTGCAAAACGTCACCGATCATCTCCTCTGAGGGATGGGATGCTGTCCGAGCTGGCGCGGACCAAACTCAGGCCGCCTCGGTTGCGCGAGGACGTGATCCCGCGCCCGCGCCTGCTTACCGCGCTCCACGATGCGGTGTCCTCGCATCCCCTCACCCTGGTGTCCGCTCCCGCCGGCTACGGCAAAACGACCCTGCTCGCCGCGCTGCCCCACGCCTTCCCCGCGCTGCCCCTGGCGTGGCTCTCGCTGGACGAAGAGGACGACGAACCCGCCCGCTTCCTTGGCGCCCTGGTCGCCGCGCTGCAGTGCCTGCAGCCCGCCTGTGGGACCACAGCCCAGATGCTCCTGGCCAGCCTCCCTAACCCGGGCGCCGAAGGGCGTCGCGTCGTCGGGATGCTGGTCAACGACCTCCTGGAGACCCTGCCCGGCCCCTTCGCCCTGCTCCTGGACGACCTGCACCTGATCGCCGAGCCGGCGGTCTATGCCACGCTGGACTATCTGCTCGAGCGCTTGCCACCCCAGATGCACCTGGTGGTCGCGACGCGCCACGACCCGCCTCTGGCCCTGGCGCGCCTGCGCGCCCGCGCGCAACTGGCCGAGCTGCGCCTGCCTAACCTGCGCTTCACACCCGACGAAGCGGCAGCTTTTCTCAACGATCGGCTGGGCCTCGGCCTCTCGATCGCGGACCTGGCCAGCCTTCACTCGCGCACCGAAGGCTGGCCCGCCGGGCTGCGCCTGCTGGCCAGTTCCCTCGATCCCATCCCCACGCCGGTCGGACGGACCGCCTTCATCGCCCACCTGGCCCGGACCGACCGCCACGTCTTCGACTTCCTGGCCGAGGAAGTGCTGGGCCGCCAGAGCGGCGCCGTGCGCACCTTCTTGCTGGAGACCTCGATCCTGCCAGAACTGACCCCGGCGCTGTGCCAGGCCGTGGCGGGCCAGCCCGATGCCCCGGCCATCCTGGAGGACCTCTACCACCGCAACCTCTTCCTGGTGGCGGTGGATGAGGCGAGCACGGTGTATCGCTACCACCATCTGTTCGCCGAGTTCCTGCGCCGCCGCCTGGCGCAGGAGCTGCCGGAGCAGGTGGCCGAGCTGCACCGCCGCGCCGCCGAGGCGGAGACGGTGCCCGCGCGCTCGGTCGCTCATTACCTGGCCGCGCGGCTCTGGGAGCAGGCAGCGCAGACCGTGGAACAGGTGGGCGAGCAAGTGGTGCGCGAGGGGTTGCTGGGCACCCTGCGCGGCTGGATCGAGGCTTTGCCCGAGCCGGTGCGTGAGGCGCATCCCCGGCTGAGCTACTTTCTGGGCGTGTGCGCGCTCCAGCGGGGCGCTCTGGACGAGGCGTCGTCGCTGCTGGAGCGCGCCCAACGCGGCTTTGAAGCCATCGGCAATGAGGACGGACAGGGTGACTGTCTGTTAGCACTGGTAGATGTGGCGGCGCAGCAACACGAGTACGAGCGTCAAGCGGAACTCGCGCGCCAGGCGCTGGCCCATCCGCTTCCGGCCCACGGACGGGTAGCGTTGCTGGTGGCTTGCGTCTGGCAGTTGCTCCACCAGGGAGACCTCACCGGAGCAGCGGCAGACCTCCACCGGGCGCTTCAGCTTGCGCTGGAATCCGGAGAGCCGGGCGCGTTCCATGCCCTGGCGCCTATCCTCCGCATGCCGCTCCCGCTCCTCCCTGGTGGCCCCGAACGCCTCGAGCGCTACTGCCACCACGTCCTGGCTCGCTTTGGCGAGGGCGTGGGACCGGTGCAGGCAGGCGCTCATTCCCTGCTGGGCTACATCTACCTGCTGCGTGGCCGGCTGGACGAGGCTGTCCGGGAGGCGGAACGCGCGCGCGCCCTCAGCCAGCAACTGGGCGGCTTTGTTTTCCTGGACGGTGAAGTGGACGCGGTGCTCGCGCACACTGCTTTCATTCGTGGTGACTACGCGGCGGTGGAGCGCGGCTGGGAAGCTGGGCTGCCCTGGTTCGAACAGATATCCGGAATCAGGCCCTGGGCCGTTGCAGTCCTCTATATGATAGGACGGGCGCAATGGATGCAGGGCAGATTCGAGCAGGCGCGGCAAACCTACGCGCGGATGTGCGGGATCGTGAATCCCCACGAGTTCCCTGACATCAGGCTGTCACGGGCGCTCATGCGTGCCTTGCTGGAGATCGGCGATGGGCGCTACCCCGAGGCCGAGCGCACCCTGCGCCAGGCGGTCCCGATCGAACTGGGCATGCGCCACTGCATCGCCTTCGGCAGCGCCCGCCTGCTCCTGGCCTACCTTTACCTGCGCTGGGACCGCCCGCGGGAGGCTCTCTCCGAGCTTGGGCCTGTGCTGGCCGAATGCGAGCGGAATGGCACGCCGGGCCTGGTGCTCCAGGAAGGCGCGATCATGGTGCCGGTGCTGCGCCTGGCGGTGGAGCGCAGCGTCCGTCCTACCCTCGCCGCCAGCTTGCTGGCCCTGCTGGACGCCAGCGGAGCCCCCGGGCCCGTGCGCGTGCCCGACACCGGCGAGACGCTCACCCCCCGAGAAGTGGAAGTGCTGCGCTTGATCGCCGCTGGCGCGAGCAACCAGGCCATTGCCCGGCAGCTCGTCATCAGCGAACGCACCGTCAAAGCGCATGTCACCCACCTGCTCGGTAAGCTCCGTGCCTCCTCCCGCACTCAGGCGGTCGCCCGCGCCCGCGACCTGCACCTCGTCTAGACCAGGTTCATGATGGGAAGTGCCCCGTGGCCAGGAGCGCTGGCGCTCCTGGCCACGGGGCACTTCCCATCATGAACTCAGGGGAGTACTCCCCTCGGAATAAGACCCGCTCCGCGCTCGAATCGTACTTTAGTCCGATGACAGCCCCATCTCCATGAGGTGAACTGTGCTTACACCACACAGGAGCGGGAGTGCGCCGCTCACGAAAGGAGAGGGAGAACTGTGGACGCGAAATTGTTCCGGATCGGTGGTATCTCTGCTATCGTTCAGATCCTGGGCGCGGTCGTCTACTTCATCGTCGTCGGGCCCTTCCTGCCAGCTCCCGGCGCTCCGGCAGCCGAGGCGCTCAAGAACCTTGCCAGCGCGCCCCAGTCCGTGCTCTGGTTTGGCTGGGAAGGGGTCGTGATCGACCTGCTCATGTTGCCGGTGGGTCTGGCGCTCTACTTTGCCCTGCGCGAGCGGCAGCCCAGCTACGCGCTGCTCGCGCTGGCGGGCTTGCTGTTCGGGCACTTCCTGGTGATTCTCAACGATGCCCGCCTTCCCAGCATATCCTGGGAACTGGCGCACACCTACGCCACGGGCAACCCTGCCCAGCAGGCCGCCGCTCTGCTCGTGATGGACTCGGTGGAGCAGTGGATAGGCACGAGCACCATGTTCGCGGGAGGCCTTCTGGTCGGTGCGGGGTTTGGCCTCTTCGGACTGGCCATGCTGACCTCCCGGTGGTTTCCCCGCTGGCTTGGCTGGATCGGCCTCGTCGGGGGTGTGCTGATGGTCCTCGGCGGGTTGCTCTCGCCCTTCGTTCCAGCCGGGGCGATGATGGTGCTCGCAAGTTTCCTGCTGAACTTCACCTGGACCCTCATCAGCGGCGTCTACCTGCTGCGAATCAAAGCGGCTGTCCCCGGCGGTTTGCAGGCAGCTTGAGCCAGGCCTGATGGGGTGGGCGCCTGTGCGGATCCTCGTGCTCAAGGGAGAAGCTGCCGCCCTGATGAAGGTTGCGGAAACAGTCCGGCTCCTGCCAGCCAGGACCGGAAGAATTCGACCACCTTCATCAGGGCGGCAGCCTCCCCCTCGAGGACGATGCCCCGGGCTTCCTCGAAAGTAGTACTCGCTCCCCGGTCCAGTAGTACTTTCGTCCGATGACAGCCCCGTCTCTATGAGGTGAACTATGCCGGCACCACAAGACGGACTGATGGGAGGGAGGAAGACATGAAGCGATTCAGACCGGCGAAGCTCAGTGGGGTACTTGCCTTCACTCTGCTGGCAGGGGCCTTCGCACTCTCTACCGCGAGGGCGCAGCCGCAAGACCTCGAGGCGGGCCAGGAGGTGTATCAGGGAAACTGCGCCGTTTGCCACGGGAGCGAGGGCCAGGGCAATCTTGGCATCCCGAACCTGGCTGGCGCAGCCGGGCACGTCAAGCAACTTGGCGTCCCGCTCGACCAGGCCGGCCCGGCCATGGTCAAGATGCTGCGCGAAGGCATTCCCGGGAACATGCCTGCGTTCCCGCCCGATATTTTGAGCGACGCGGATATCGGCAAGCTCGGGGCCTATCTGTTCACCCTGGCGCCAACCAGCGGCGACAATCTCTACGTCGCCAACTGCGCCCTGTGCCACGGGTTGAGCGCCGAGGGCACGGTCGGCCCGCCCCTGGCCGGAGTGGCGGAGTTGGCCCCGCAGATGGGCATGACCAAGGAGCAACTGGCGGCGGATTTTCCGAACCTGGTCCGGAAGGGCATACCGGGCAAGATGCCGGCCAACCCACAACTGGCGGACGGCGAGATCACCGACCTGTTCGAGTACCTCTGGAGTCTGCCCCCGGTGCCCGCGCCCGGTCGCTAGGGGCCTGTGACACGTGAAGTGAGGGGTTCTATCCGAGCCGCGACGGTGAGGGAGCGCGGACCCGGGGTCCGCGCTCCCTCACCGTCGCGGCTCGGATAGAACCCCTCCAGAATACGACCTGCGCTCCGGCCAAGTCGTACTTTCGTCCGATGCCGGCCCCGTCTTCCTGTGGTGAACTGTGCTCGCGTTACACAGGAAGAGGAGTGCCCCGGTGGTGAGTGAACTGCGCGCTCGGATCATCGCCTACCTGCTGGAGCACCGGGTGTGCATCCTCAGCACGGGCGGGTCGGTCGGCGCCTGGGCCATGCCGGCCTGGTATCGCCCCCTGGCGGGCACCGTCGGCAGCCAGAGGTTGGAGGTGGAGTGCCTGCTGCCGCGTTGGGCGGACGTGCTCTACCACCTGGAGCACGATCCCCGGGTGCTGCTGCTCATCCCCGACCCTGAATCCTCCGGTTTGCGCTGGCTGCAATACCAAGGCGCTGCCCGGCCGATCAAGTCGCCGGACTGGAACAGGCTGTTGCCTGAGGGGACGTCCAGGGTTCGGCCCGAGGAGCGGTACGTGGCGGTGGGCGTCACGCCCGAGCGCATCGACCTGATCGACGAAAGCCTCGGCTGGGGCGCGCGCGAGACGCTGGACCTGTAGCGATTCGGGATGGCCCAACTCGCTCCAGGTGTCTGCCAGCCCCGCCCTCGCCTACGTCGGCGTGAGCGGCAACTCCAGCGGGCTCGGGTTCCTGGTGGTAGATGGCTCCAACCCCGCCAGCCCGGCCACAGCGAAGAGCTATGGCGGCGTCCAGTGGAACTGGAGGAGCAGTGAAGCTTCTGCTCGACGAGATGTGGCCGCCCGGAGATCTAGGGCGCGGCCACCTGGAACGCGAAGCGGAAGGCCGGCAGCCGTTCGCCAGGGTGATCGGCGGCGTAGGTCAACTGGGGGATCTTGAAGTCTTCGAGGCCGGCGATGTCGGTCCCCTTGTAGATGCCCGGGTAGAGGTCGATGAAGTGCCAGCCCGGCTCGCCCGTGGCCGGCAAGGGGATGGTGACGTCGCCCCGGCTGTTGAAGCCACAGGCGTACCCCAGGTAGGCGTTGTCGTAGACGAGATGGTAGATGTTGGCCGTCTCCGTCCACCCGACGCCCTTGAGGTGCAGCGTGAGCATGGTGCCGGGCGGCCCCGAGGCCGGCTCCAGCGCCAGAGCGGAGGGGCTGATGGTGAAGCTGGCCTGGGCCACGCGCTCCTGAGCCACGCGGGCCTCGATACGGTGGGCTCCCCCCACGTCGTCCGGCGCCGGGAAGCCGAAGTCCAGGGACCCATCCTGGCCCACCACCGCGCGCCCGAGCGGACGAGACATTTCCTCCCAGCCCTGACCGCCAATGCGGTTGCCTACCACGCTGTACCAGAGCACCTCGACGCCCGCCCCCGCCGGAAGCCCCTGGCCGCGCAGGGAGACGCGGGTGCCCACCGGCCCGGCGGCCGGGTCCACCCACAGACCTGGCCCGGCGGCGGACGGCGGCGTACCGGGCACCAGCTCGAGCCCCTGCTCCTCAGCAGGGGCGGGCAGCACGGGCGGGCCAGGCGTGACCGTGAACGGCACGGTGAACACCGGGTTGTCCCCGATGGGCGACTGCTGGCCGTTCAGGTACGGAAAGGTGAACGTGTTGGCTTTGACCTGGATGAGGTGCGTGCCTGGGGTTCCCGCGGCGGGGATCACCGCGCGCGCCGTGCCCGCGGTCATCACGGCCGAGAGCCAGCCCGTGTAGCGGTTGTCGTAGGTCAGGCCCCAGCCGTTGCGGAGGTACTGCCAGCCGATCCCGCGCGCCCCCACCGTGATCGGCGTGCCCACCGGCCCGCTGGTGGGTGAGATCGAAACCTGCATCTCCACGCGGAAATTGGCCTTGTTGACCACCACCCCGTTCTGGAGCAGGGTCACGTCGTGGTCGAACCCGAACCCCTCCGGAACGCGGAACTGGGCCTCGAACGCCCCGGCAGCGTTCGTCTCCACCGTCGACAGCGCCTGGCTGGCCGGCTGGTACTCGCGCCCCCGGAACGACTCCCGTGAGTCCCCTGCCAGTTTCCAGAGGCCCTCCACCGTGTTCCATACCAGGTCGAGGCGCGCGTTGGTGGGCAGGCCCGTCCCCTTCGCCACCACTAGCGCGCCGGCCGGCGCGCGCTCCGGCAGGAGCGCGAGGCTGCCCGTGTACCGAACCGTCCGGGTGGCCGCCCCTGCCGTTGGGACAGGGGCGGCCGTCCCCCCTGGCGGGGCGCTCGGCTGCGGCTGGGCCGAGCACCCCGCCAGCGCCAGGGCGAGCGCAAAGGTGGCTGCCAGGGCCATCCGGCTCTGGGGAGTCGAACGTCCAAACTCACGAGTCCACAGCGGGGCAGCAGACGTTCGACTGCCACCGGTCGACTGTCGACCTCGGTTCCCGCGTGCGTTCACTGGCAGAACCCTTCGATCCGCTCGCAGCGGCAACGCCATCGCTCCCCAGCCCTCACGGGGTCGACTGAGGTACCGGGGTCGCCGGCGGCGGGAGGTCGGGCAGGACTTCGGACGTGATGGCCAGGAGCGAGGGTGCGAGGTTGAAGGGCACATACTGGCCGGTCCGGCCGTCCGGCGCGGTCGCGGTGATGGAGAAATCGAGCGTTCCGGTCGGGTAGTCCTTCGGGACCATCCACGCGGCGGTCCAGTAGGCATCGGTGGGCTCACCCTGCGGTGGGTGCGGGCCGTAGTTCATATCCAGGGTGGTGCCATCGGCGAGGCCGATCTGCAGGCTGCTCACCCCCTGGCCCTCCAGGGCCTGGCCCGTCTGAGGGTCCCACACCCGGGCGCGGAACACGAGCTCCGAGTTGCGGGGGAACCGACTGGTGACCACACAGGCCTTGAGCGGCATCTGCGGGCCGGGCAGATTGGTGACACCCTGGACGAAGTCGGCCTGTACGATCAGAGCGCCGGCCTGCGGCGGAGCAGGCTGGGCCGCCGTCTCCGCAGAGAGGGCGATCTGGAACGCGGCGGCCACCAGGGCCAGCGACAACACAAGCCCGACCAGCAGCAAGCGCCGGCGGGACCGACCAACCATTGTGTACCTCCTCACCAGAGCAGATGCGGGCATGATACACCGACATGCCGTGAGCGTGCCATACCAGTAGTGTGCGACAGGTTGAAGAAGGCGTCGCCGGATTCAGTGAGAGCCATTGGGTTGGAACCTCTTAGGTTGCAACCCAATGGTATCCTGACTCAGCCCCACGGGTCCAGAGCAGGCTGGCCCGCCGGCCCACAGCCGGGCGGTGGATAACTCCCCCACAGGCTGTGGATAACTGTCCTCAGCCTGTGGACAACCTGTCTCACCCCGGCCGCGGGCCAGGGGCTCGTCCACCTCCCCGTGGCCCCAGACCAGCGGCGCCGCCCACCGCCCCCTCGCTACCCACACCCCCTCCACAGGCCGCCGGACGCGCTCCGGCCGATTCCATCGTCGCGCCGAGCGCGCTGGCCGCGCGTTCCCCCACTGTCCACAGAGTTGTCCGCCCGACGAGGACTCCGGCGAGGCTCTTCTCTTCAAGCTTGTTGAGGTGTGGATGGTGGTTGCGAAGAGGTCACCACTGAGTGCGGGGTGGGCAGGAGCGCTGGCGCTCCTGCCCACCCCGCACCTCCCATCCCGCACTCAGTATAGAATCTGGGGAGAATGAGACGGGTGTGGGACCGTGAGCCGAGTGGTCTGAAGGATGCACGGGCTTCCGGGGGTGGAGAACCAACGATGCCGGACGAGAAAGAGGCCCTCCTGGACGAGGCGCGCATCTACGTGAAGGGTGGCGACGGGGGCAATGGCGCGCTCAGCTTCCGCCGGGAGAAGTACGTGCCCTTCGGTGGGCCGGATGGCGGCGATGGCGGCCCGGGCGGGAGCGTGCTGCTGTGCGCCGACCCCGGCGTGGCCACCTTCCGCGAGTTCCAGTATCGCCGCCACTTCAAGGCGGAGCGCGGCGGCCACGGGGGCGGCAAGAACAAGCACGGCAAGAAGGGCGAAGACCTGGTGGTCAAGGTCCCGCCGGGCACACTGGTGCGCTCGGATGGGGAACTGCTGGCCGACCTGACCCGCGCCGGCGAGTGCGTGGTGGTGGCCCAGCGCGGGCGCGGCGGGCGGGGCAACGCCCACTTCGCCTCGCCCACCAACCGCGCTCCGCGCGTGGCCGAGAAGGGCGAGCCGAGCGAGGAGCGCTGGCTGGAGCTCGAGCTCAAGAGCATCGCCGACGTGGGCATGGTGGGCTACCCCAACGCCGGCAAGTCGAGTCTGCTGGCGGCGATCACCGCCGCGCGGCCCAAGATCGGCGATTACCCCTTCACCACCCTGGCGCCCAACCTGGGCGTGGCTCGAGCGGCCGAGGTGGAGTTCGTGGTGGCCGACATCCCGGGCCTGATCGCCGGCGCCCACCGCGGCGTGGGGCTGGGCCACCGCTTCCTGCGCCACATCCAGCGGGCCAAGGTGCTGCTGCACGTGCTGGACGCGGCCAGCGCAGACCCGCTGGGCGACTACGAGCGGGTGCGGGAGGAGCTGCGGCTATTCGACCCGGCCCTGCTGGACAAGCCCCACCTGGTGGCGGCGAACAAGCTGGACCTGCCGGCCGCGCAGGCCCGCTGGCCCGAGCTGCGGGCGACCTTCCAGCGGCGAGGCGTGCCGGCGGTACCCGTCTCGGCGGCCACCGGCGAGGGGCTGGACGCCTTGCTGGCCGAGCTGAGCCGGATCCTGGCCAGCCTGCCCCCGGAGCAGGCGGCGCCGCCGCCGAGCGTCAAGGTGTACCGGCTCGAGCCGGAGCAGGTGGGCTGGACGATCGAGCGTGAGGATGGAGCGTTCCGGGTGCGTGGCCGCCAGGTGGAGCGGGCCGTGGCCATGACCGACCTGGAGAACGCGGAGGCGCTGGAGCGGCTGCAGCGCACCCTGGGGCGCATGGGCGTGTTCAAGGCGCTGGAGGAGGCCGGGGTCGAGGCCGGGGATACGGTCCGCATCGGCAAGGCCGAGCTGGAGTGGTCGGAGGACCTGCGGTGAGGCCGGGCCGCCGGGTCGGGGTGCTGGGCGGCTCCTTCAACCCGCCCCACCTGGGCCACCTGATCGCTGCCCAGGAGGCCGCGGCCAGCCTGGAGCTGGAGCGGGTGCTGTTCGTGCCCGCCGGCGTGCAGCCCCTGAAGCGGGGCGAGCGCATGGCCTCGGCCGAGGACCGGGTGCGCATGGTGGAGCTGGCGATCGCCGACAACCCGCTCTTCGCCCTCTCGCGCGCCGACGTGGATCGGCCCGGCCCCTCCTTCACCGTCGACCTGCTGGCCCTGCTCCAGCGCCAACTCGGCCCCGAGGTCGAGTTATCCTTCATCGTCGGGGCCGACTCGCTGGCGGAGTTGGCGCGCTGGAAGGATCCCGCTCGCCTGCTGGAGCTCTGCCGCCTGGTGGCCGTGCCCCGCCCCGGCTACTCGCCGGCGGAGCCCATCGGCCTGGGCCTGCCAAACACCCGGATGCGCGACCGCCTCCTGCTCCTGCCCATCCCCAGCCTGGACATCTCGTCGACCGAGCTGCGCGCCCGGGTGCGGGAGGGCCGCCCGATCCGCTACCTGGTGCCGGACGCGGTGGCGCGGTACATTCGCGAGCGGGGGCTGTACACAGGAGGCGACTGACGCGGCGTGTCTCAGAGCCGCGACGGGGCCAAAACTGGCTAGTCTGACTAGCCAGTTTTGCCAGGTTCTGGCTAGTCAGACTAGCCATGAGGTGGTCAAGGAATCCAGGGGGTCTGCTCGCCCCGAGTCGGGCTCGGGCGAGCAGACCCCCTGGGGCTGGCCACGTCTATGGCCAGCCCACGGCCTTCTTGGCCTCGTTCAACGGGCCGTAGTCGACCAGCTCCGAGGCCCGCTTCTTGTTGCTCACGTAGGTTTCCACGTCCTTGTCGTCGGCGGTCCCGTCGGCCGCATACCGGAAGAGCTCGATGCTCTTTCGGGCAATTTCGGGATCCACCTCCATGAAGGGCGCCCCGATCTTGATCGTTTCCTCCAGGTTGGCCTTCATGAACTTCCTGGCCTTGAGATAGGCGCGCAGGAAGGCTGTGATCTCAGCCCGTCTCGTCTGGAGCATCGTGTCGGTCACCGCGACGCCGTTCTGGGGCTGCTGGATCTCGTCGTAGGCGCGGATCAGGACGTTGAAGCCCTCGTTCTGGGCAAAGATCACCTCGGGGAACTGGAGCAGCGCGGCCTTCACCGCCTTCTGGCGCAGCGCCGTCCA
Organism: Chloroflexota bacterium; assembly: GCA_016210245.1. Lineage (GTDB taxonomy): Bacteria > Chloroflexota > UBA6077 > UBA6077 > JACQUR01 > JACQUR01. The sequence continues at coordinate 3,964 of JACQUR010000065.1, read as the reverse complement.
GCGCGCGGAGGGGTTGCCGGCCGAGACGAGCTCCACGTCCTTGCCGGCCTGGAGCCCGTGGTTCTTCAGCAGCTCGACGGCGATGCGCTCCAGGGCCGAGCCGGGATTGGTGATGGCGATGTTGCCGCCCTTGAGCTGCTCGATGCTCTTGATGTCCGCCTGCGCCACGATGAAGTGCGCGGGCGCCGTCACGTTGAATACCACCACCTTCAGCGGCTGGCCGCCCACGGCGGCGGTCATGGCGCTCCCGACCGCGTTGATCATGTCCAGCTCGCCGGCCGTAAGCGCGGCGATGGACACGTTGGCCTCGATGGACACGATGTCCAGGTCCTGTCCCTCCTCGGCCAGATACCCCTTGACCTTGGCCACCTGGAGGGGTAACTCGTTGAGGCCCTGCGAGCCAACGCCGATCTTGAGCATCTTCAACGGCTTGCTGGCTGCCTGACCAGACGGTGCGCCTGGCGCGCCACTCGGTGCGCACGCCGTAACCACCGCCAGTGCAAGTGCGGCCGCGACCGCGATGAGCCGTGTCCTGGAACCTGACATGGAAGCTCCCTCTCTTTCGGTAGTGTCCCGTGCGTTGCCGGAATCGTGGGCGTAGGGGCGAAGGACTCGCCGCCGAGCCTGGCCGGAGGCACCGACCAGGAGCAGCGAGCGCCTGGCCCCTATCGTTCCAACCGGAAGTAGGGCAGGCACACGCCCTCGGCCTGCCGGAAGAACTCGACCTGCACCCGATCACCCACCGCGGGCTCGTCCGCGGCGCTGCCCACCAGCCGGGAGAGCATCCGCACCCCCTCGTCCAGCTCCACGATCACCACCGTGTAGGGCAGCTCGTCCTTCCAGGCATCGCCGCCCAGCGCCACGTGGACTTGGGAGAAGGACCAGATCGCGCCGCGCCCGCTGCTCTCGCGCCACTCCAACGCCTCGCTCCAGCACGAGGGGCAGGCCTGGCGCGGGTAGTGGAACAGGCTGCCGCAGGTCTGGCAGCGCCTGAGCAGCAGGCGACCTTCCGCGCACGCGCGCCAGAACGGCTCGGTCGTAGGGGTGATAACTGGCAGCGGCTTGTCCACGGTTATGCCTCCCCAAGAAGCGTGCAACTGGCGGCCGACTCTACGCCTCCGTTGCCCAGCACCGCGCCGACGCGCGCGCCAGGCACCTGGCGCGCGCCGGCCTCGCCCCGCAGTTGGCGCACTGTCTCTACTACGTGGAGCATGCCGCCGATGTGCGCCTGGGCGAGATGGCCGCCGTGGGTGTTGATGGGCACCGGGCTGCCCAGCTCGATCAACCCTTCGGCCGCGTAGCGCCCGCCTTCGCCCACGGCGCACAGGCCCAGCCCCTCCACGCCGAGCAGGGTCGAGATGGTGAAGGCGTCGTGGATCTGGGCAAAGTGCAGGTCGCGCGCGCTGAGCCCCGCGCGCGCGTACGCCTCGGCCGCGGCCGAGGCCAGCGGCAGCTCGTCCACGTCGGGCAACTGGTTGATGCTTCTGTGGCTGACCCTGCTGCCGTGCCCGAGCACCGCCACCGCTCTGCGCGCCAGCGCTCGGCCAGTGGCGTACGCACGGGAGGTCACGACGACCGCGCCCGCCCCGTCCGACACGAGCGAGCAGTCGCGCCGGCAGATGGGCGAGGCCACCATGGGCGAGGCCAGGTACTCGTCCATGGACAGCGGCGCCCGAAGCTGCGCGTTGGGGTTCAGGAGCGCGTGCTTGCGCGCCGCGATCGCCACGGCCCCGAACTGCTCCCGCGTGGCGCCGTAGCGGTACATGTAGCGCCGCATCAGCAGGGCATAGGCGATGGCCATGCCCGAGACGCCAAAGGGCTCCTCCCAGGCCTCGCCGCCCCGCACGGTCGCGGCCCTCACCGTGCCGCGCACCCCCCTCGGCCGACTGGTGCGCTGGTTCTCTCCGAACACGCACACCACGGCGGTGCAGCGGTGGTCGCGCACCAGGGACACCGCGGTCTCGAGCATGGTGAGGATACTGGGCGTGCCGCCCACGTCGATCGTCGCCGCGACCCGTGGGCGCAGGCCCAGGTACTCCGACACCTGCAAGCCGAGCATCGAATGGGCGGTGGAGTACGGCGGGCAGGTGAGCAGCCCGTCGAGGTCGCCCTTCTCCAGCCCGGCGTCCTGCACCGCCAGGCGCACGGCCTCCGCCTGCAGCTCGACCGAGGTCGAGCCTGGCAGCTCGCCCACCCTGGTTTCGCCGATGCCCACGATGACCGGCTCAGGCATGCGTTCGCTCCTCATAACGGAGTCGACAGTCGACAGTCCACAGTCGACAGTCTGTTCAGGTGCTATCGCCTGTGGACTGCCGACTGTGGACTGTCGACTCGGTTTCAGCCCTCATTCGGCAGGGCCTCCAGGACTGCGGCGGTGTGCTCGCCCAGGAACGGAGGCCTGTCGAGTAAGGGCACGTCATCTTCGGAGAAGCGGGCCGCGGGGCGAAGGCGCGGGAACGAGCCCGCGACCTCGTCCACGTGCAGCAGGTCCAGGAACCTGACCTGCGGGTCGGCCAGGACTTCGCTGATGCGGTTGACCTCTGCGCACGGCACCTCGTGCTGGACCAGCAGGTCGAGCCACGCCTGGCGGGGGCGCGTCTCGAACACCGCCTGCAGCGTCTCGGCCAGGGTTTCGTAGTTGCGGACCCGATCGCGCAGGGTGGCAAAGCGCGGGTCGTCCAGCAAGTCGGGCCGGCCGATCGCCGCACACAGGCCGGCCCAGAACTTCGGTGGAGAAGACAGGTGGATGAGCAACACGTTGCCGTCGCCGGCTCGGAAGGCGTAGGCCTGCGACTGGTGGGGCCGCCGCTCGGGGGTGGGGTCGGAGCCGGTGAGCTGGTAGCCGTAGACCGAGCTGGCCAGGAAGTGGACCAGGGCGTGGAGCATGCTCACCTCCACGTACCGGCCCTGGCCGGTGGCCCCGCGGCCCACGAGGGCGCCCAGGATGGCCAGGGCAGCCGCCTGGCCGGTGATGGTATCGGCCAGCGCCGGGCCGCGCAGGCGCGGGCGCTGAGGGTCCAGCAGCAGGTAGGTCAGCCCGCTCAGCCCCTGAGCCACGCTATCGTAGCTGGGGCGATCGCGGTACGGGCCCTCGGAGCCGAAGCCGGTGATCGCGCAGTACACCAGGCGCGGGTTCTGGACCCGCAGCCGCTGGTAGTCGATGCCCAGCCGCGTCGCGACCCCGGGGCGGAAGTTCTCGACCAGCACGTCGGCCGTCCGCACCAGGCGCAAGAAGCGCCGCCGCTCTTCGTCCCGCTTCAGATCGAGCACGACGCTCTGCTTGCCCCGGTTGAAGGCGGCGAAGGTGGGGCTGAAGCTCTCTCCGCCCCACTCTCGGAAGGGATCGCCCCTGGGCGGCGCCTCCACCTTGATGACCTCCGCGCCCATCTCCCCGAGCAGAACGGCCGCCAGCGGCCCGGTGATGAACTGGCCGAGGTCGAGCACCCTTGTCCCACTCAACGGTCCCACGTGCGCCTCCGGTGTCACGAGCGCCTTTCAGACCTCATCACAGGGTGCGAGGACGAGGTTCACCACGGAGACACGGAGACACGGAGTTTTCATAAAGAAAGCTCTCCGTGTCTCCGTGTCTCCGTGGTGAACCTCGTCCTCGTCTCCGTAGTTCACGTCAACTCCAGGTCGTTCAGGACCAGCTCATCGCCGAAGCCCGGATAGTACGTCTCCACCTGCAACAGGGCGCCACAGCTCGGGCAGATGAACTCCAGGTGCTTGGCCAGGAAGCCGTCCTTGCCCGGGAACGGCACGTCCTCGGAGTGCCTGAGGTCGGCCACGCGCAGGAGCGCGTGGCGCTTGTACGACTCGTGGGCAGGCCCGAGGATCGCCTGGCAGCGGGTACAGCGCCAGTGGCCCTGGTGAACGGCGCCGACGATCTCCACGGCTGCGTGCGGGCGCAGGACGACCGGCAGGGGCCAGGGGTCGGGGGTCGGGGGTCGGTTGACTCCCGACT
>JACQUR010000051.1 GCA_016210245.1 Chloroflexota bacterium | reverse complement strand
CGTGTGCCGCTCATCCTGAGCCTGGCGAAGGACCCGGCGTCCTGCTCTGTACTCTCAACTGTGGACTATCGACTGTCAACTGTCAACTTCGGGCTGTTGACTGCTGGCCTCACGTGCTATAATCGCGCCGGCTCTGTGCCAGGCCAGAGCCACACCGAGTCCGAAGTCGAAAGGCCACGGTCCAGGGATCGTTCGCGCTGGACGCTGGACTCGGGACTTCGGACTCGATACGGAGAGGGTGGGTTATCGTCGCCTCGCGGGCCATCGAGTACCATGTTGGGCTGAAGGACTTGCCGGCCTCCGTCCGCCCGCGCGAGCGCCTGTTGCACCACGGCGCCGGGGCGCTCTCGAATAGCGAGTTGCTCGCCCTGGTGCTCCGCACCGGGAGCGCCACGTGCAATGTGCTGGAGTTGGCCAACCAGCTCCTGGCCCGTTTTGGCACCGGGGAGGATGGGCCGGCGGCGCTGGCCCAACTGGCTGAGGCTTCGATTGGCGAACTCAGTCGCCAGCCGGGCATCGGTCCGGCCAAGGCGATGGAGCTCAAAGCCGCGTTCGAGTTGGGCCGTCGACTGGTCAGCCTGAACCCGGGCGACCGTCCCCAGGTGCGTTCACCCCAGGACGTGGCCAATCTGCTGCTGGCCGAGATGGGGGCGCTGGACCAGGAGCACCTGCGCACCGTGCTGCTCAACACCAAGAACAGGGTCCTGGGCGTACACGACGTGTACCGGGGGAGTCTCAACACCTCCCTGGTGCGGGTGGGCGAGGTCTTCCGCGAGCCGATTCGCAACAACTGCGCGGCCATCATCCTGGTCCACAATCATCCCAGCGGCGATCCCACTCCCTCACCGGAAGACGTGCGGTTGACACAGCAAGTGGTCGAGGCCGGCCAGTTGCTCGACGTCGAGGTGCTGGACCACCTGGTCATCGGCCGGCCGGGCTTCGTCAGTTTGCGCGAGCGCGGCCTGGGCTTTGCGAAGCGGTGAGGAGAGGTCAAGAAGAAAAAGGCAAGAGGCAGGACAACACCACCAGGCAGTTGGGCTTCTCTTGCCTTCTGACCTCTGACCTGGGTAAGGAGCAAGCGTGCCGATCCACAACCCGCTGAATGCCATACTGGGGTTGCTCTCGCGCGACATCGGGATCGACCTCGGGACGGCGAACACGCTGGTGCTGGTGCGCGGGCGGGGCATCGTCATCAACGAGCCGTCGGTGGTGGCCATGGATGCCAAGACCAAGCGCATCCTGCGGGTGGGCGCGGAGGCGAAGCGCATGGTCGGGCGCACGCCGGCCAACATCATCGCGGTGCGCCCGCTCAAGGACGGGGTGGTTTCCGACTTCGACGTCACCGAGCAGATGCTGCGCTACTTCATCGAGAAGGTCCACGACCAGTACACGATCATTCCTCGCCCACGAGTGGTCATCGGCGTGCCCAGTGGCGTGACCGAGGTGGAGCAGCGCGCGGTCCGCGACGCGGCGCTCAACGCCGGCGCGCGCGAGGCCTGGTTAATCGAGGAGCCGATGGCGGCCGCGATCGGCGCGGGGCTGCCGATTACCGAGCCGGCGGGGTGTATGATCGTGGACGTGGGGGGCGGGACCACGGAGGTGGCGGTGATCAGCCTGGGTGGCATCGTGGCCAGGCGCTCCATCCGGATCGCGGGCGACGAGATGGACCAGAACATCGTGGTCCACATGCGCGCGCGCTACGACCTGCTGATCGGCGAGCGGATGGCGGAGGAGGTCAAGATCGCAGCCGGTAGCGCGCACCACAGCGGCAATGGCCATGTGGTGATCGTGCGCGGGCGCGACCTGCGCACCGGCCTGCCGGCCCAGGTGGAGGTGACCAGCGAGGAAGTGCGCGAGGCGATCTCCGGCTCGGTCGGCGCCATCGTGGAGGCGGTGAAGGACACGATCGAGGTGACGCCGCCCGAGCTGGTGGCCGACATGATGGCGCGCGGGATCACCCTGGCCGGGGGCGGCTCGCTCCTGCCCGGTCTGGCCGACCTGTTGGCCAAGGAGAGCAAGATGACAGTACACCTGGCTGACGACCCGTTAGGCTGCGTGGTGCGCGGGACCGGCAAGGTGCTGAACGAGCTGGACGCCCTGCGCAAGGTGCTGGTCGATCTGAACGATCGTCGCACACCCCTCAGAAGGTAGGGCGCGATGCTGTCACGCAAGCCGCCGCCGCGCTGGGCAAGCGCCGCGATCATCCTGCTCGCGACAGCGCTGCTGTTCGCCCCGGGACCGGCGCAGCACATGGAGTCGCTCGGGACGCAGCTCTTCGCCCCGGTCCAGCTCGGCCTGAGCGGCACGTACAGCAGGCTCGAGGCCTTCTGGGGCAGCATCCAGCGCGTAGCGGAGATTGCGGACCAGAACGACGCCTACCGGGTCGAGATCGACCGGCTCCAGTCGGAGCTCGTGCGGCTGAAGGAGCTGGAGCTCGAGAACGAAGTGCTCCGCCGCCTGTTGAGCCTCAAGCAGCAGACGCAGCCGGGCGAACTGCTGCCGGTCCAGGTGATCGCCAGCGACGTCTCGCCGTTCGTGCAGAGCATCACTATTGACCGGGGAGCCAACGACGGCGTGCGCACGGAGATGCCGGTGGTGACCTGGAAAGGTCTGGTGGGGCGAGTGATCCGCGCCAACGCGACCACTGCCAAGGTGCTCCTGCTGACCGACGTGAACAGCTCGGTCAGCGTGCGTATCCAGGACCCGGACTCGCGCGCAACGGGGATTGCCCGCGGGCGCTCGGACGGGACGCTGCTGCTCGAGCACGTCCCACAGCAGGAGCGGCTGGCGCTGGGCCAACTGGTGATCACCTCCGGGCTCGGGGGCGTGTTCCCGGAGGGACTGGTGGTGGGGAAGGTCGCCAAGGTGGTGCAGAACGACTACGAGGTCTTCCAGCGGGCAAGCGTCGCGCCGGCCGTGGACACGAACAAGCTAGAGCACCTGTACGTCATTCTGAGCGACGTGCAAAGCCAGCCCGAGTAGCCCGTGTCTACCCTGTCGCTGCTTGCCGCTCTGTGCCTGGCCGCGCTGGTCCAATCCTTCGGCGGCGTCCTGTCGCTGGCGGGAGGCCGGCCGGACCTGGTGCTGCTGGTGGCTATCTGCTGGAGCATGCTGCGTGGGACTGAGGAAGGGAGCCTGGCGGGCGTGGCTGGCGGGGTGCTCTTGGATCTGTTTTCCGGGATGCCGTTTGGCATCAACGCAGTCCTGCTCGGGCTGGTGGGCCTGATCGCCGGGCTTGGAGAGGGAAGCCTGTCGCGCGGCACCTTGCCGCTGCTGGCGTCGACGGCGGTGCTGGCCACGGTGGCCTTCCATGGGGCAACGTACCTGGTCCTGCAGGCGCTCGGGTGGTCGCTGCCTGGCGCCGCGGCGTTCGCCGGGCTGGTGGCTCCGTCCGCGCTGCTGAACGCGGTGCTGATGCCACTCGCCTTCCGCCTCACGCGGCAGTTGATCCGGGTGTCGAGCGGGTGGCGGCAACTTGAGTTGTAAAGTCGTAGCGCGGGGGCGCGTCCCCCCCCCCCCGGGCCGCGCGGGCGGGGGGGGGGGGGCGGGCCCCCCCGCTAAGGGTTGGG
>JACQUR010000062.1 GCA_016210245.1 Chloroflexota bacterium | reverse complement strand
GTGCTCCCGCCGCTGCTGGAGCAGCTCCGCGGCGCGCACCCCGCAACCCCTGCGCGTGAGTAGGACAACATGACAGCTCGCTCCAATGGTGATGCCCGCACCCCTGGCCTGCGCATCGTCGTCTGCGCCAAGGTGGTGCCCAAGCCGGAAGAGGTGCGGGTGGACGAGGCCACCCGTACCCTGGTCCGCGCCAACGTGCGCTCGGAGATCAACCCGTGCGACATGAACGCGCTCGAGGCGGCGCTCGAGCTGCGCGATCGGCACGGGGGGGAGGTGGTGCTGCTGTCCATGGGGCCGCCCATGGCCGAGCCGTACCTCCAGGTGCTGGAGGGGGTGGGTGCCGACCACGCCTACCTGCTCAGCGATCGCGCTTTTGGTGGCGCCGACACGTTGCCCACCTGCCTCACCCTGGCGGCCGGCATCCGCAAGATCGGCGGGGTCGACCTGGTGCTGTGCGGGGAGGAGTCGTCCGACGGCGCGACCGGCCAGGTGCCCGCTGGGCTGGCGGAGTGGCTGGGCGCAGCCCAGGCCACCTACGCCACCGAGTTCGACTTCGACCCGCAAGCCCGCCGGCTGGAGGTCCGCCGCGAGCTACCCGGCGGGTTCGAGCGACTGCGCGTGCCGCTGCCGGCCGTGATCTCGCTCAAGTCCGGAGCCAACGAGCCGCGCTTCCTGGACGTGGCGCGCCTACGGGCCGCGCGGGCTCGGGGCGGGGTGACGGTCTGGACCGCCCAGGACCTGGGCGTGGACCCGGCCCAGCTCGGCCTCAAAGGCTCGGCGACCGTGGTGGCGGGCGTCGGCCGGGCCGAGGGCGCCGAGCGGCGGCGCGAGCGCATCAGCGGCCCGGCGGACCAGGTAGCCCAGGCGCTGTTCGAGCGCGTCTGGGCGGCAAGCAAGAAGTAGTCAGTAGTCAGTGGTCAGTGGTCAGTGGTCAGTAAACAGGAGGCAGGCGACAGCGCCTCCCGTCCCCCTGACCACTGACCACTGACCACTGACCACTGACCACTGACCACTGATGGACGACCTCGAACAGGAGCGCGAGCAGGCGCTCCGTGCGCTGCGCCAGATGCAGCAGGCGCAAGCGGTCACCGCCCGGGGCGGGAGCCTGCGGGCGGCGGTGTTCGGCGTCAACGACGGGCTCGTCTCCAACCTGAGCCTGGTGGTTGGCGTGGCGGCCGCCGAGCCGGGCCAGGGCATCGTGCTGCTGGCCGGCGTGGCCGGGCTGGTGGCCGGCGCGTTCTCCATGGCCGCGGGCGAGTACATCTCCATGCGCGTCCAGCGCGAGGTCTTCGAGCACGCCCTCGCCCGCGAGCGGGCCGAACTGGAGACGGTCCCGGACCTGGAACGGCAGGAGATCGAGGTGATCTTCCGCGCCAAGGGCATCCCGCGCGAGGACGCGTCGCGCCTGGCCGACATGCTGATAGCCGAGCCCCAGCTCGCCCTGGACCTGATGGCGCGCGAGGAGCTGCAGATCAACCCGGACGATCTCGGCTCGCCGGTCGGCGCCTCGGCCAGCTCCTTCCTGGCCTTCGCCGGGGGAGCCGTGATACCTGTGCTGCCCTTCCTGGGCTGGAGCGGCTGGAGCGCGCTGGGGATCAGTCTGGGCCTCAGCGGCCTGGGGCTGTTCGCCGTGGGCGTCCTGACCGCCCGCCTGAGCGGCCGCAACCCCTTCTTCGGCGGCGCCCGCATGCTGCTCATCGGCGCCGTGGCCGCGGCCGTGACCTACCTGGTGGGGCGGCTGGTGGGAGTGGGGCTGGCGTAGAGAGTAGGGGCGTCGGTGCTGCGGGGTGGAGCGAAGGAGCGATGCTGAAGTGTCTGGCTAGCGCGACGGACGGGCTGCACGACGTGCCTGTCGAGACGGCGCAGCTTCTCGCTTCGGCACCGCATCCGCACCCTCTGCGGAAACGCGTCGCAGCACCGCCAGCATGCCGTGAAATGCCTCGAGTGGAGTTTCTCCAACGGCCTCCTGCACTGGTAGGAGGCCAGCACATGCTTCTTCGTCCCGGTAGGGACGGGGCAGATCGTCGACCGTTGCTGCGTCGAGCGAAACCTTCAGAGGCCACGCGATCTCAAGATCCCGAAAGAAGACGCGGCCATCTGACTCCTCCAGCAGGTAGTAGACGCAGGTAGGCCGAGAGGGGGGGCCGAAAACAACTGGCCTGAACCTCAGCGTAAAGGTCATCACTCTGTGTCCCGGCTCGTCAACTGCTTGCTCCGATAGAACTGGCTCGCCCGCCTCAACTCTACCACCGAAGGCTGCCCTGCGTCGATCCGCCACGCTGCCCTCAGTTGGAAAAGCACCGCTTCTATCTCCCGAGGGTGACGCAGCGGATGTGTCCGCAGGAAGGCTCTGGTTGGGATCTCGTCTCCCTCGGCTGCGGCCCAGGCTTCCCAGTAGCGGGCCTCTTCCCAACTCGCTCGCGCGTGCGCTTTCCAGTAGCTCTCACGTCCAAGTTCCATCCGGAGCGGGTTCCGCACCCCGAGCAGTCGATAGCTTTCCAACTCCCGCGACTCGTGCCAGTAGATTGCTCGGGCGGCCGGGTGGCCCTGCTCGATGAGGCGCCAGAACTGACTCTGAATCCAGGCATTGCCAAGCCGCGCGTGAAGGTAGGCAGCCACGTACGCCACCTCTTCCCACGCTGGCGGCGGCAGCACCCCGGCCGGGTCCGGCTTGGACACCACCGCTAGGGCGCGGTCGATCTGGGCGTTGGTGATCGACCGCTCTCGTAGGGCACGGCGCAGTTGCTCGGCCGGCAAACCGAGCTACACGCTCGCGTGCGGCAGCACCCGCCGCACTACCGCCAGGAACTCCTCGTCCTCGAGCAGCGCCTTCTTCTCCAGGGAGCGGGCTTTCACCTCCTGGAGGATCTCCAGCATCTCGTCGTTGGTGGCCTGCACGCCCAGCATGTCGAGACGGTAGGCCACGGAGTCGATGCCGCTGCCCTTGCCCAGCACCACCCTGGGCGGGCTCTGGCCCACCAGCTCCGGCCGGTAGGGGAAGGCTTCGGTCAGGTGCTCCTGGCCTACGTTGCGCACCCAGCCGGCGATGATCCCGGACTCCACGTGGAACAGGCGCTCGCCGGTGACGGGTCGGTTGGAGGGCTGCTGCACCCTGGCCAGCTCCAGCACCAGCCGCGCCAATGAGTAGAACTGCTCCGTCTTGACACCCAGGTCCAGGCCGTACATGGTCAGCAGCGACAGAACCGTCTCCTCCATCGGCGTGTTGCCGGCTCGCTCGCCGGTGCCTGCCACCGTGGTCTGGATCACCTCCGCCCCGGCCGCCACGGCCATCACCGTGTTGGCCACGCCCAGCCCGAAGTCCATGTGGAAGTGAGTCTCCATGGGCTTCTGGATGCGCTCGCGCGTCTTGCGCACGAAGTAGGAGACGGCGTGGGGCGAGAGCACGCCAAAGGTATCCACCAGCCCCACCGCGTCCATGTGGCCTTCGCGGGCGATGCGCTCGACCAGGTCCAGGTACTGCACGATGCCGGCCCGGGTGGCGTCGATCGGGAAGAAGGAGACGTACAACCCCTGCTCGTGGGCGTAGCGGGTGGACTCGATGGAGCGCTCGATGGCCACCTCGATGGGCCAGCGGTAGGCCTGCTCGATCAGGTGGTGGCTGGAGGGGATCTCCATCACCACGCCCTTCACGCCGCAGTCCACCGCCCGCTTGACGTCGTCGACCAGGCAGCGGGAGAAGGCGAAGATGTCGCAGGGCAGGTTGCGGCGCACGATCTCCTTGATCGCCTCTTCGTCGGCTCTGGAGACCGCCGGCAGGCCCGCCTCGATCCGGTGGACGCCGGCCTCGGCCAGAGCCTCGGCGATGCGGACTTTGTCGTCCCTGGTGAACTCGACTCCCGCCTGCTGCTCGCCATCCCGCAGCGTGACGTCGTGGACCCTGACCTTGCCCGGGAACGAGCAGCCCTGCGTCACTTCCGGAAGGAAGTTCCAGGGGCTGGTGAACCACCGGTCGGTGCGCCACGGCTCGCGCGTGGTATCGCTCATAGAACAACCCCCTCTCGCCAGTAGGCAGAAGGCAGAAGGCAGAAAGCAGCGGGTGTTCCTGTATCTGCCTACTACCTACTGCCTACTGCCTTCTGAGCTACTGACCGCCGGCCACGGCCGGGATGATCGACACCTCGTCGCCCGGCTTGAGGCTGGTCTCGAGCCCCTGCAGGAAGCGCACGTCCTCGCCGTTGACGTACAGGTTGACGAAGCGCCGCAGTTGGCCTTCGGGATCGCGCAGCCGCGCGCGGATGTCGGGGTAGCGCGCCTCCAGTTGGCCGAGGATGTTGGCTACGCTTCCGCTCTCCACCTGTACCGCCGCCGCGCCCCCCGTCACGCTCCGCAGCGGCGCCGGAATCCTCACCGTCACGCTCAAGAGTCCTCACCTCCCCATCGTCATGCTCTGTTGGAACGGATTGGTGGGAACGGATTGCTGGGAACGGATTGGTGGGAACGGATTGAACGGATTGGAACGGATGGCTGTCCGTTCCAATCCGTTCAATCCGTTCCCAGAATCCGTTCCCAGCAATCCGTTCCTCACCCTGCGACCACGTCGCCCTCGATGGGATCGACTCGCACACCCTGGCCCCTGGCCCAGGCGATGGCTTTCTCGATCTCGTCCGACGGGCCGGTGATCTCCAGGATCATCCAGCCTCGGTCGCGGGTCACGTTGGCGCGTCGAATATTGGTCACCACCCCGAACTGCTTGCCCATCAGGTAGACCACAGGCTGATTGACCAGGTCCGGCGGAAAGGTGAACTTCACCCGCTGTCTGCCCACGGTTCCCCCCCTTCTGAGTGGTCGGTGGTCAGTGGCCAGTGATCAGTGGGATGGTTGAGCTGCACAATCCCACTGACCACTGGCCACTGGCCACTGGCCACTGGCCACTCTATGCTACCGAGGTGGCCGCTGGCGCGCCAGTCTGCCGCTTCAGCCCCACCGCGGCGATCTGCTCCTCGAACCGCTTGAAGGAGGGGGGGATGGTCAGTGGGCGCTCCAGGTGCCCCGCCACCGCCTCCGGCGTCTTCAGGCCGTTCCCGGTGATGTACGCCACCACCAGCTCGTCCCGGTCCACCTTGCCCGCCTCGACCAGCTTCTGCAGCACCGCCACGGTTACGCCCCCCGCCGTCTCGGCGAAGATGCCCTCGGTCCGGGCCAGCAGGCGCATGCCCTCCACCACCTCAGCATCGGTCGCCGCCTCGGCCTGGCCGCCGGACTCCTTGACGATTCGCAGCGAGTAGTAGCCGTCGGCCGGATTGCCGATGGCCAGCGACTTGGCGATGGTGTGCGGTTTGACCGGCTCGACGCTCAGGGTGTGGCGGCGGAATGCCTCCACGATTGGAGCGCAGCCCTCCGCCTGGGCTACCGTCATGCGCACCCGCGCCTGGTCCACCAGGCCCACCTTGGCCAGCTCGTTGAACCCCCTCCAGATCTTGGTGAACATGGAGCCGCTCGCCACCGGCACGACCACGCGATCGGGGACGCGCCAGCCCAACTGCTCGGCCACCTCGAAGGCCAGGGTCTTGCTGCCCTCGGAGTAGTAGGGCCGCATGTTGATGTTGGCGAAGGCCCAGGCGTACTGGTCGGCGATCTCACTGCACAGGCGGTTGACGTCGTCGTAGGTCCCCTCCACCGCCACAACTGTCGGCCCGTAGATCGAGGCGCCCACGATCTTGCTGGGCTCGAGATCGGCGGGGATGAAGATGCAGGCCCGCATGCAGGCCTTCGCCGCAGCCGCGGCCACGGCCCCGGCCAGGTTGCCGGTCGAGGCGCAGGCCAGCGTGTCGAACCCGAACTCGCGCGCCTTCGTGGCCGCCATGGCCACCGGGCGGTCCTTGAACGAGAAGGTCGGGTTGACCGTGTCGTTCTTCACGTACAGGTTGCGAAGCCCGAGCGCGCGGCCCAGGTTCTCCGCCCGGATCAAGGGGGTGAACCCGGCGTGGGTGTCGACCACCTGCTCGGCTTCGATCGGCAGCAGGTGGCGGTACCGCCACAGCGTGCGCGGGCCGGCGGCAATGCTCGCTCGGCTCACCAGGCGCGCGATGGCGTCGTAATCATAGGCAACTTCGAGTGGGCCGAAGCAGTACTCACACACGTGGATGGGGTCGGCTGGGTACTCGCGGCCGCACTCTCGGCACTGGAGCCCCCGGACTCGTTTCATTCGGTTCGTCCTCCTGGTCAGGTGCTACACAAGAACTCCCACCGCGGCCGGCGCCATGGCCGGGCGGGGCAGCAGCCCCGCCCGCTCCACCACCAGGGGCATAGCTTTGGTCCAGCCGACCGACATCAGGTGTACGCCCGCCACACCTTCGATGCTGAGCAACTCCTGGACGATCTCGGCGGCGATGGCGATTCCCTCGGCGGCCGGGTCGCCGGCCGACCGCAGCCGCTCCAGCCACTGCGCCGGCACCCGCACCCCCGGCAGGTTGGCATCGATGAACGTGGCGCTCTCCGCCGAGCGCAGGATGAGCACCCCGCCCAGGATCGCCGCCCTGCGGTGCAGCTTGAGCGCCCGCGCGTCCGCCATCCAGCTCCTGAAGCGGTCGAGATCGAAGGACGGCTGGGTCTGGATGAACTCCGCGCCCGCCTCGATCTTCTTCTCCGTCCGCGCAGCCCGCTCCACGGCCGGATTGGCGGCCGCGCCCACGAACAGCCGCGGGGCGTCCTTCAGGGGCGCTCCGGAGTCGAAGACGCCCGGCGCGCGCATGCGCGCGAGCATGCGGATCAACCCGAAGGAGTTGAGGTCGAGCACGCTCTTGGCATCTGGGTGATCGCCAAACCGGGGATGGTCGCCGGTCAGGCACATGAAGTTGTGGACGCCGAGGGCCGCGCCGCTCAGCACATCGCCCTGGAGCGCCAGGCGGTTCCGATTCTGGCAGGTGATCTGGACGATGGGCTCCAGGCCCACCTGGGCGCACAGCAGCCCGGCTCCCAGGCTCGACATTCGCGCCACGCCGCGCTGGTTGTCGGTCAGGTTGACGGCGTCGACGTAGCCTCGCAATCCGGCGGCCAACCGCTCGACCGCCTGGCGACTGGCGCCCTTGGGGGGAGCGATCTCCCCCGTCACCACCGGGTAGCCAGCCCGCAGCAGCGCCTGGAAATGAGAACCAGCACAACTCACAGGGCGCACAAACCTCCGGATCGGGTGCGCGAAAGCGGCACGGCGGGGGGTACGAAAAAGCCCCTTACTGAGTAAGGGGCTGCAACAGCGCGAGGCGTTGTCCCCTTATCTTCCAGATCGCTCTGGCGGAATTGGCACCTTCCCTCACGTCACTGCCTCT
>JACQUR010000059.1 GCA_016210245.1 Chloroflexota bacterium | reverse complement strand
CTGGTGGGGCGGGGGGCCCCGCCCGCCTGTCCGCGCCGCTGGGCCGCACGGGCGGGCAGGGACGCCCGCCCCACCCATCCTGGCTCGCAGAACACCAGAAGCAGAAGTATTCACCGGGATTCGGTATGACTCCTCGCCCATGCACCTCGGCCCTGGTGTTGGCTATACTCACTAGCGCAACGCGCTGGAGACGCCGATCGGACACACTATTGCCAGGACGTGGCGGAGTGTGAGCAATGGCTCAACTGGCGGACGCAGTCACCTCGTACCTCTTCGGGGGTATCCCCAGCAACGCTGCCTGGGATCTGATCAAGGCCTCGTGGCAGCAGGCGACCCGCAAGTCTCTGGGTGAGCTGCTGCTCGACGCGTTTCAGGTGGCCGTCGAGGACGCGCGCCCACAGCTTGCGAAGTACGCGGTCGATGGTGAAGTGGGCATCGATCGCGCCGCGCTGGCCACCTGCCTTCAAACCGACCTGCACATCGCCATCGATGCGCCACGCCTCGGCCAGCTCAGCGAGGATGCGTTCGTCGCCGACCTGGCCGAGCAACTGGCTGGGCGCAGCGTGCTCTGGATCGGAGGCCATCGGCTTTCAGCAGAGGACTACGCCCAACTGCTTCGCAACCTGGTCCGCCAGGCGGTTGGACTGTTCAAGGACTCGATCGTCGAGCACGAGCCAGCCTCCCGCCACACGCTCCTCAACGAGGCGCTCGCCAATCAGGACCTGGTCCAGGCGGTACAGGCGTACCTGGTCGACCGCTTTGGAATCGCCCTTGGCAGGCTCGAGGCCATCGAGACGAAGATCGACGCCCAGACCGAGCTGATGCGACGGTTGGCCGGCGCGCTTCAGGAAGACCGCTCTCAACCCGCAGCTCCGTCCTCGCCATCGCGGCGGAGGGACTCCCAGCGGAAGCTCATCCGCTTGTTTGTTGCCTCGCCGGGTGACGTGCGTGAGGAGCGGGATCGGATTCACCTCGTCGTCCAGGAGCTCAATCAGTCGCACGGGTTGGCCGACCAGTACGGTCTCAAGCTCGAGATCCTGGACTGGCGGGACGTAGTATCGGGCATGGGGCGGGCCGAGCAGGTGATCCTGGATCAGTTGCCGATCGATTCCTGGGACATTCTTGTTGGCGTGCTGTGGCTCCGGTTCGGCACCCCGACCGGGGGCAGGGACGCGCAGAGCGGACGCTACTACGACTCCGGGGACCGAGGAGGAGCTCAAGCTGGCCTATCGTGCCTGGCAGAGGAGCAAGCGGCCTCACGTGCTGATGTACCGGGGCGAACGCGTGCCTGCTTCGCTCGGCGCCTTCGATCCTGAGCAGTACGCGAAGGTGCTCGCCTTCTGGAAGGAGTTCGAGCGTGAAGGCGAGCACCCGGGGCTCTACAAGGCGTACCAGACGCCCGACGAGCTCGAGCGGCTGGTGCGCAACCACCTCACCGCGTTGCTGCCCCGATTCGCGGAGGGGTCGACCCGGCCGGAGGGGCCTACCCCTGCGCCCACCGCATCCGATGGCGACCTGCTCGGCGCATACCTGGCCTGGTTGGAGCGCCAGCACAGCACCCTCGAAGTGCGCGGCATCCGGGTCGTCGGCCAGTTGCCAGCCCTTCCGCTCGAGCGAGTCTTCGTCGCCCTCCAGGGAGACAACGCGAGCCCATACGAGCGTGCCGAGAGCCGCGAGCTGCTGGAACAGGAATGGCGCGAGTGGGAGGCGCGCCTCGGGCTCAAGGAGCCGTCGCCGGACGAGCAGCGAGTCCGGCGCTGGCGCTTCCTGGCGCGGGCACCGGTGATGCCGTCGCTGGAGGAGCGCGACCGGCCGCGCCTGTTCCCGGACCAGAAGCGAGAGCCGCTTACTCTGGGCGAAGCCTTCCGCCGCAACCGCTGGCTGGTCATCCTGGGCGACCCGGGCAATGGCAAGACGACGCTCGCCCGCTGGCTCACGCTGAATCTCGCTCGCGCTCTGCGGGCGGGCCGGGGGCGAGTCGTCCTGTCGGCCTACGCGGAGAGATCGAGCAAGCGTTCGGCCGGCTGCGGCGTGCGTCGGCCGAGCAGGTCATGGACCGCGTCCTGCAGGAAGCATTGGCGACAGCGCCGGGCGCGCTCGTCAATGTACCCTGCGCCGCGGCTGCGCTGATCAACCGGCACCGCTGGTTCACGCCCGCCCTGGGAAAGGCGTTGCTCGCTGCGCTGCCTTACGACGACGGGGACCTGGCCTGGCCGACCGCTGGCGCTCTGCGCACCATGGCCGCCCACGATCCAGAACTGCTACCCGACGCGTGCCTACCGTTCCGCCACGCGCTCAGTCGTGACGAGGCCCTCGCCCAGAAGGTCGCGGTTGATCCAATCTGATATCCGCTGGTGGCCGCGCTCTATGGAGCCGTGGACGAAACGGGCTGCTTCTCTGCCGCTCGTATCCACCGCGATTCCGCGCTGACACCCATGCTGCTCGAGGCGCTCGCACAAGGGGAGGCGACGGAGACACTACACGCCAGGGTGGGCGTGGCGTGGCAGGAGGCCGTTGCCCAGGCGGCCAAGGACGGCGGGGACCATCGGAGGATGGCCGATCTTCTGCTCGTTCTGCTGGCCCTCGACGAAGACGTGGCCGGGCTGCTGAAGGTGCTCTCAGGCGATCCCGGCTGTCGGGACTGGATCGACAGGATCCTCGACCACCTGGCCGCCGACGCTCAACAACTCCAGGGTCCGGGTCAGAGGTCGCTAGCCCCGTCGACCGCGTTGCTGGTCGCCCTCGCGCCGCTGCTGGATGAGCCCACTCGCCGCACCGCGTTCGCGCGCGCCCTCGACGCCACCGTGCGGATCAGCAATCCTTCCGCCCAGGCCGACGCTGTCGTCGCCCTCGCGCCGCTGCTTGGCTCCTACCCGGACCTGCTCGGCCGCGCCCTCTCTTTGGCCTGGGCAGTTACGGGTTTGTCTGTCCTGGTCGAGAAACTCGCCGACCTCCTGGCCCGTAGCGGCCTGCCATCGGCTCCAGAAGGGCTGTGGCCTCTGCTGGCCAGCCCGGACCGCTACTCTCGGGTCCAGGACCGGCTGTTTGCCCAGGGCGTCGCCGACGGCCTGAGACTCACCAAGGCCGCGGCCTTCAGCCTGGACGCGCTGCTGCGGGATGGCAGCACTGAGACAGTCCTCGCGCTCCTGCCGATCATGCGCTCGCCCAACGATGGCCTTGATGCGGTCTTGATGCGCTGGCTGGACCATCCCGATCCGGCGATCGCCCGCCATGCCGCGCTGCTACTCGCCGAAGCTGGGAATCTCGTCAGGCCGATGCTCTCCGGGCTGGTCGCGATGCTGAGCACAGACGAGGACAGCGGTCGCCAACGAGCGGCTCTCGCGCTCCATGCTCGGTCTGATTCCTCACGCTTCCGCGTCACGGGTATCGGAGGGGAAACAGTAACGCTCCTCGCGAGCCTCTGCTATCAACACCGAAAAGACCCTCGCGTCGGGACCCTACTGTCGTGGGCTCTGAGAGAGATCGTCCACGATGACCCGTCGGCGCTGGGCACCTGGATTGGAGCGCTGGCCAGTGGTGGCGCAGGGAGCGCCGAAGCCAGAGAGATCCTGAGCTGGATCCACCAGTTGAGCTCCGCCGCCTGGCGCCCGTTCGGCGACGCCCTGCGTGCTGGGCCGCCGGCCGTCCAGGAGGCGCTCCTCAGTAGCATGTCGTGGCTGCTTCGCCTGGGTACGCTGCCCTCCGAGGCGCTGGAGGAGACGCGGGCCACGCTTCAGGCGCTCGCCCGTTCGCCAGCGAGCCCTGTCCAGCGCGAGGCGCTGGAGGCGCTGGGCCACCTGCCTGCGCCCACTCCCGAGGGCTGCAATGCCGTCCGGGAGGCGCTGGATGGACGCGAGCAGGCGGTGCAGGCGGCTCTCGTGGCCCTGGCTCGGCTGGCAGCCCGGTCGGCTGAAACCGTACGCTCGCAGGTCGAGGCCGACCTGCGAGCCGCGCTGTCGCAGAGGCACGGGCCGAGCCTGGTCGCGGCGGCAGGCGCCCTCGTCCGGTTCTGGCTGGCGAGCGAACCACACTCGCGTGACTCGTACGATCTGTCTGCCCTCCTGGACCGGCTTATGGCTGCCGTGCAAGCGGCGGAGCCCGGGTCGGCTGGCGCATCGCTCGCGCTGGATGCGCTGCTAGCTGCTGGAACGGACGACGACGGGTGGGACGCCTATCATGAGCGGGTCGTGCTGGCGGCACGTACGCTCGTAGAACGCCAACCGGCCTGCCTCCCGGGACTGCTGGAACGTCTGGCGGACGCCCTGGCTGACCAGGACTGGCCGCGCCGCCGCATTACCCTTGCCATCGCGGCTGCGGTCGCGGAGCGCATGCCGGCCGCCTTCGCGCACAACGCCGATCCGAGGTCGCTGGAGTCGCTGCTCATCCGCGCAACCAACGACGCCGAAAGCTTCAACGTGAGGCGCTTCGGCCTGGCGATTCTCAGCCACCTGCGCCAGGTGACGCCAGGTGTGGTGTCTGCCCTCCGACTCGCTTTGCGGGATGCGCGCCCGGTACAGCAGGATGCCCTAGCCGCGGCGGTGCGCTTCCGACGGGTTGAGGACGATGTCCTCCCGGCGCTCGCCGAAGGGCTCTATGACGGTAGCGCTGCCGCGGCCTACGGGATCGCCCAGTTGCTCAGCGCGCTGGGCCGTGCGCCCAGGACGTCAGCCGAACAGCGACGAGCGACAGTGGACATGCTGGCGGCGGCGGTTCGCGACCCGCGTTCGCGCCGACCCGTGTACGTCATGGAAGGCGATGCTATCAAGTATCTCGGCCCGCTCGATCACGCGCTCTACCAGGCGTTGCTGCAAGTGCTCGGTGCCGCCAGCGCCCCGGCCCGTGGCGACCAGGCGCCCTCGAGTCCGTTCGCCGCGTCGCCCACTTCCCGCGTCCCCGTGGCGGGCATCTGACACCAAATCCGGGCGAATGCCTCTGCTCCTGGTAGCCTGGGAGCCAGAACCGGTGGGGCGGGCGTCCCTGCCCGCCTGTCCGCGCCGCTGTGCCGCACGGACGGGCAGGGACGCCCGCCCCACCAG
>JACQUR010000058.1 GCA_016210245.1 Chloroflexota bacterium | reverse complement strand
TCCGCCGCGCACCTGCGGCGATCGTGCGATCAACGATCCGATGTCGGTTCCCGCGCTCACAGCATTCGCTCTCTGCGGTACTCTCAGCCGGTGCCAACACATGCATGATGGCATCCTGGCCACCAGGAAGCGGAGGCCCCGAGCCGCGACCGTGAGGAAGCGCGGCCCGCGCTTCCTCACGGTCGCGGCTCAGATAGCCGCCTCCGCGAATCAGGGGTCACAGCGGGATGACCTGTCTCAGCCGCCAGCCTGGGGATTGCTGGCTGGCGGCTGAGTGCTGACGGCTGAACGCCTACGCTCCTACTTGCAGTGGGCGGAGGTGGTGCTGTTTCCTGGACCGGTGCAGGTGCTGGTCGTCTCCTGCTTGTTGTCGATGTTGCCCTGGCCGGTCGTGTCCGTCGACGTCGTGGTCGTCTCGCTGTTGGTGCTATTGCCGACGTTGGTCGTCGTCGTGATCACGCAACTCACCTCGCCCTGGGTCCTGGTGAACGTGCCCCCGGCTGCCTCGCACTCCTGCTGGGAGGGGGAGACGGCCAGGACGGCGAGGCTGGTCAGAGCCAGGAGCGCCAGGGTCAGCACGACCGCCACGATAAGCCTCAACTTCACCATCGAAACACTCCGCGTTGTTGATGGCGCAGCCCGAGGCTGCGCGCACCGATGTATCTGGCAGCACGGGGCGCTGGTGCCGCAAGGTGTCTGGAACGCAAGATAGGTGCCAGGTTGCCAGCCGCCCCGCTCGAAACGCCCCCACCACAGCCAGGCTACGAACGCAGCCTCCCCGGTCGCCGCCGACCTCCTGAACGCCTATAATGCCACCAGCACCGCCGCGCCGCGCCCCTGGAGTGCCTACGCTGAAGTACCCGCACCTCCGCTCGCTCGCCCCCCGCCTGGGCCTGGTCTTTGTGGCTACCATCCTCTTCGGCCTGGCCATCGCCATGAACGTCCAGGCCAACGTTGGGCAGGGGCCCTGGGTGGCCTTCCACTATGGGCTGAGTCTGCACACGCCGCTGAGCCTGGGCCAGGCCAACGTCGCTGTGGGAGTAGTGATCATCATCGTCGCCGCCCTGCTGGGCGTGCGCCCGGGCATCGGCACGCTGTTCAGCCTGTCGATGGTGAGCTGGGTCATCGACGCCTGGCTCGACTCCGGCCTGGTCCCACGGATGAGCGGCCTGGTGGAGGGCTACGCCATGCTGCTCGGCGGGGTGCTGGTCTCGGCCTTCGGCACCACGCTCACGGTCAAGGCAGCCCTCGGCACCGGCCCGCGCGATAGCCTGATGCTCGCCCTGAGCAGCCTCACTGGGCTGCGGGTGGGTCTGACCAAGGGGAGCATCGAGCTGACCGCCTTCACCCTGGGCTTCCTGCTGGGCGCGCCGGTAGGACTGGGTACGCTGGTGTACGCGCTGAGCATGGGCCCGGCGGTGGAGTGCTGGTTCCGGATCTTCGGCCTGCGATCGCCCCGCCGGCGCCGGCCGCAGGCGACGCCGAGCAAGGCGTAATGCGTCATGCGTAAAACGTCATGCGTAAAACGTAAAACGTAAAACGTAATGCGTAAAACGTAATGCGTAACGGCAAGGCACAGCGTTTACGCATTACGTTTTACGCATTACGTTTTACGTTTTACGTTTTGGGAAGGAGCGAGTCCGTGAAAGTCGCGATTCTGGATGACTACCACCATGCCTTCGAGGGCCATCCCAGCGTGGAGCGGCTGCGCGCCCGCGCCGAGGTGGACATCTTCACCCGGCCGCTGCCCTCGCCCGAGGCGGCCCGCGGCTACCAGGCGCTGATCGCCCTGCGCGAGCGTACCCGCTTCGACGCTGCCTTCTTCGCGGCCGTGCCGGGCCTGGAGCTGATCGCCCAGACCGGCCACCACGCCTATCACATCGACCTGGCGGCGGCCACGCGGGCCGGGGTGCTGGTGGCCACGGCGTCGAGCGCCTCGGGCACCTCTACGGCCGAGCTGACTCTCGGGCTGATGCTGGCCGCCGTGCGGCGCATCCCCCAGACCGACCACGCGGTCCGCCAGGGGAGCTGGCCGCTGGTGCTGGGACGCACGCTGCGCGGCAAGCGGCTGGGCATCCTGGGCCTGGGGCGGGTGGGCACCGAGGTGGCCCAGTTGGCCCAGGCCTTCGGCATGGAGGTGCTGGCCTGGGGGCCAACCCTCACCTCGGAGCGGGCGGCCCGGCACGGGGTCACGCTGCTGCCCCTGGACGAGGTGCTGGAGCGGGCCGACAACGTCTCGGTCCACCTGACCCTCTCCGACCAGAGCCGCGGTCTGCTGGACGAGGCGCGGCTGCGGCGCATGGGCCCGCATACCCTGCTGGTCAACACCGCCCGCGGCGCCATCGTGGACGAGGCCGCGCTGGCGCGCGTGCTGGAGGAGGGCGCCCTGGGTGGGGCAGCGCTGGACGTCTTCGTCCACGAGCCGCTCGCTCCCTCCAGCCCGCTCTGCCGCCTGGACAACGTGGTCCTGACCGCCCACCTGGGCTGGCCGTCCGACGCCACCTACGGCGAGTTCGCCGAGCGGGCGGTGGCGGTGGTGGAGGCGTATCTGGATGGGCGGCCGGTGCAGGCGCTGAATCCCCGACCCCTGGACTGATACCAGGTCCGGGTGATTGCCTATGTGCGCGGTGCGTCGCGAGACGCTGAACCCGCTGAATGCTGGACGTCGAAGCACACCCATCCGCACCGTGGGGCTCCCTCGGCGGGCTCCCCGGTCGGGGGCGCAGCGGGGAAGCTCCACCGCCCGCCCCTCAGGAGGAGATCTTCCAGGCGCGGCGGCCCCTGCGGCGGGCGGGCTCGCCGAGCCCGCCCGCCGCTGGGTCC
>JACQUR010000042.1 GCA_016210245.1 Chloroflexota bacterium | reverse complement strand
CCGCTTCTCCTTGAACTGCGGGAGAGGTTGGAGGGGTTGGGGGTTGAAGGTCCGGTGGCTCATGCGCTGATCCCTCCACCTCTCACCCTACAACGTCCGACCGCCCGCCTTCAACCTGCAATCCCCAACCCTTGCCCCCGATCCCCGACCCCCGAACCCCGGCCCCTGCTACGGATACTGCTCCGCGGTGGCCTGCAGCGCCACCTCCGTCTCGCGCTCCAGCTCCTCGGGGGTCTCCTGGCACTCGTCCCCCATCGCCTCCAGCATGCGGGTCACGGCGACCGCCGCGGTGGTCGCGTCGCCCACCGCGTTGGTGATCTGGCGCACGAACTGGCTGCGCACGTCCCCGGCGGCGAAGACCCCGATGGTCGAGGTCTCCATCTTCTCGTCGGTGACGATGAAGCCCAGCGGATCGAGCTTCACGGGGTCGCGGAACAGCTCGCTGTTGGGCCGGAAGCCGACGTAGATGAACACCCCGCCCACATCCAGCCGCCCGGTGGCGCCGGTCTTCACATTCCTCACCTCCAGCCACCCGACGGTCTCGGTGCCGCCCACCCGGTCTACCACGCTGTCCCAGACGACCTCGATCTTGGGATTGGCGAAGGCCCGCTGCTGGAGCAGCTTGGTGGCGCGGAACTCGTCGCGGCGGTGGATGATGTAGACCTTGCTCGCGTAGCGGGTCAGGAAGGTCGCCTCCTCCACCGCCGAGTCGCCACCGCCGACCACCGCCAGCACCTCGTCCTTGTAGAAAGCGCCGTCGCAGATGGCGCAGTAGGAAACCCCGCGCCCGGCGAACTCCTTCTCACCCGGCGCCCCGAGCTTGCGGGGCTCGCCGCCGCTGCACACGATCACCGCCCGAGCGCGGTACGGCTCGCTCTCCTCCTCGGTGCGCACGTACCGCCAGCAACGGTCGCTCCAGATCTCTGTGACCGTGCCGTAGTCGAGCTGGGCGCCGAACTCGCGCGCGTGCTCCTCGAAGCGCTGCGCCATCTCCGCCCCGGTGATGCTCTTGAAGCCAGTGTAGTCCTCGATCAGCTCCGTATTGAGCAGTTGGCCGCCTGGCCCCATGCGATCCAGGACCAGCGTGTTCAGCTTCGCCCGGCCCGTATAGAGCGCCGCCGTCAGCCCGGCCGGCCCAGCGCCGACGATGATCACATCGTAGTCTTTAGCCATGATCCTCCTGCTTCCCTTTCCCCTCCCGCGCTGGCGAGCGCGTTACGGCAAGTATAGTACGGCCACGCGGGCGCCAGGAAGCCAGGTCGTCTGGGGTCCAGATCCAGCACCGTCGATCACCCGGAGGTGGGATCACCCGCCGCGCAAGCCAAGGTGGCGCTTCAGTGCCTCGTACGCTGGGCGGGTGGTGCCATCCGGATTGGTGATCGACCACCAGTACTGCTCGTCGCGCGCGGTCCAGTCCGGCTGGGCGAGGTAGATGATCGTCATCGGACCAATCCAGGACGCCCAGCGCTGCTCGGCCCAGCCCAGGGCGCCAACCAGGTAATCGCCCTGTTGCTCCAGGCTCACGGCATGCCAGTGGTAGGGCGAGTTGGGCCGCAGGTCCGTCGTCCAGCCCATCTCCAGGACGGCCACCTGCTTCTGCCCGTCGCCGTTGCGCTCCATGAGCGCGCGCAGGTCTTCGACGTAACGGAAGGCGTAGACGCGCCGGAGGGCCAGCTCGCTGGGATCGTTGTTGGCCAGTTGTGGGTTCGCCGCGACGTCCGCGGGGTCGGCCTCGGGCGAGGCCTTGAAGCCCGCGGCGTGGACCCCCAGGAGGTCGAAGCTGCCCTTCGCCCCGGCGCGATACATGGCCTCCAGGTAGTCGGCCGGGGGCATGGCCCGTTCGGAACGCTCCGTGGTCGGCGACAGCCCAGCGGTGATCACGAGCGCCTGGGGGTCCGCACGCTTGATCGCCTGGTAGCTGACCTTCAGCATCTCCGCGTAGCGAGCCGGGTCGGGCCGCTGCTCGCCCCACTCGCGTGCGATGTTCGGCTCGTTCCAGACCTCATACGCCTGGATCTTGCCCTTGTAGCGGCCCGCAAGGGCGGAGAGGAAATCGCCCCAGTCGTCCAGTCGGTCGGGGGGTGCAGCCACGGGGAAGATGCGTTGCGCGTTGGTCCACACGGGCTGGTCATCCACCCGGGCGATGATCCCGAGGCCAGCCGAGCGCAGGGCGTTGACCAGTCGATCTGGCTCGTTCCACTCATACCCGCCCTTCTGGTGCGGCTCCACGTAGCGCCACTCGAACCGCTGCTTCACCCACCGAAAACCGGCCTGCCGGGCCTGGACAAGGGTCCGCTCGATCACCTCTCCGGGCTGTCCCCAGAGGAGCACGTGTACGGCGGGCGTAGGCGAGGTGAATCTGCCCTGCTCCACGCTGGGAGGCAGCGCGGGCGCCTCGGGCGCGCTGCTGGCCGAGGGCGCGTTCGGCGACGGCGGCAGGTTGGGCGAAGGGCCCGCACAGGAGGCGCCGAGCAGGACCAGCGCGGACAGGGCGATGAGAGGTGTGCGAGGGGTGCGGAACCAGTCGAACGATCGATGCACAGCTTGCCCCCAGGTGCTCTGGTAAGGGTGCGATGAGCCAGGCCCGGCGAAGACCACGCCTGGGCGTGGGGACCGCGCGCCAGGGTACCAAATGCCCTTGCCGAAGGCAACGCGGTGGAGAGAGACGGGTGCGGGTCATGGTTTTGCGTGGGAGGTGGCACAGGCCAGGTCTGGGAGCGCCGGGAGCGCCGGCCTTTCTGGGAGCGCAGGCATCCTGCCTGCGCGGGCGAGCCGCCCCACGCCCCGTGACCGACCGGCCTCGGGCGAGCCCGCCCTCGCCCGGCACCACCACGCCCACGAGGCCCCGCCCACGCCCTGGCCCGTCCGGCGGCGCGGGG
>JACQUR010000072.1 GCA_016210245.1 Chloroflexota bacterium | reverse complement strand
GCCGCCGCCTTCACCGGGCTGCTGGCCACCGTGGCGGCCTTCTTCATCCAGACCCGGGCGCAACGGTTCACCACCGCCACCCACACCGCGCTCATCTTCTCCACCGAGCCAGCGTTCGCCGCGCTGTTCGCCTACCTGCTGGCCGGGGAGGTGCTGGGGGGCTGGGCGCTGGCCGGCTGCGGCCTGATCCTGGCCGGGATGGTGCTGGCCCAGGTGGCGCGGGGATAAGAGGCTCTTCGAGAGAGTCGAGCCCTCGGGCGCCGAGCGGCGGGGCGAGGACGCCCCGCCTATCGAGGACCATGGACAGGCTGTCCCGCCCCGCGCCCACCCCGGGCGCCAGGCAAGACGCGCCTGCCGACAGCTCTTCCCTCATCACCTGGGTGCCGGATCACATTGTGCGGTTGCACGGCGGCAGACGAGTTCCGCAACGCGGAGGGCTTGCCTGGCCGATTGGGCCGTGGCGGTTCAGCGCCAGCGGCAGAGGAGGCGCCAGTCGACGGTCAGTTGACGGCTGCCGCCGAGAATGCGTACCATCGCACTACAATCACAAAGGGCTGCCTGTCGCCGTCTGAGGCAGGCTCGGTGGAGACTGCGCAAGGTCTCCCTTTTTTTCTTCTGGTTTTTTCTTCTGGGCTGTGTCGAGGTGCGCAAGCTGGAGAGGAGGGCGGATGGTCGATCCCATCCTGGTGCTGATGGCTGATCGCCGCTGGCTGACTGCTGATCGCTGATCGCTCAAGCCAAACCAGGTCGACAGTCGACAGTCTGCTGGTGCCCTTTCGACTGTGACCTGTCGACTGTCGACTGTCGACTCGATAGACTCGATAGAGAAGTAGGGAGGTGGCTCATGGAAGAGCCTGGACTTGGCCGCAGGAGGCTCGATCCAGATGAGGAGTTGCGTCTGACCCAGGAAGCGGTGCGCCGTATCACGCGCCGGGTGACGCGGCTGACGCCGCTGGTGCTCGGCTTGCTCCTGTTGGGCTGGCTGGCGACGGGTATCTACACGGTCCAGCCCGGGGAGGTGGGAGTGATCCGGACGGTTGGCGCCTTCACCGGCACCACCAGGCCGGGCTTGAACTACCGCATGCCCTCTCCGTTCCAGCAGGTCGACATCGTCGACGTACAGGCCGTGCGCCGCATCGAAGTTGGCTTCCGCACCGAGGGCGGGCGCGCCAACCGGGTGGCCACCGAGGCGCTGATGCTGACCGGCGACGAGAACATCGTCGACGCCCAGATCATCGTCCAGTACCGCGTGCGCCAGCCAGAGAAGTACCTCTTCAACCTGCGCAGCCCGGACGACGCCGTGCGCGCGTCCACGGAAGTGGCCTTGCGGGGCGTCACGGGCAAGATGCAGATCGACGACATCCTGACCACGCGGCGCTCGGAGGCGCAGCAGCGGACTGCGGAGGAGCTGCAGCGGCTGCTGGACCTGTACGAGTCGGGCATCCTGGTCACCAACGTGCAACTCCAGACGGTCGACGTGCCCGACCAGGTCAAGGACGCCTTCAACGAGGTGGTCCGGGCGTTCCAGGACCGCGATCGACTCAAGAACGAGGCCGAAGCCTACGTGGCGGACATCCTACCGAAGGCTCGCGGCCAGGCGCAGCAGACCGTCCGCGCCGCCGAGGCCTATCGAGAGCAACGCATCATCCAGGCCCAGGGCGATGCCGCGCGCTTCGAGGCGCTGCTGGCCGAATACACCAAGGCCAAGGCGGTGACCCGCGAGCGCCTGCGGCTGGAGACGGTGGAACGGGTGCTGGTCGACGTGGACAAGATCGTGATCGATGGCTCGGCGGGCAGCAACCTGCTGCCGTTCCTGCCGCTGCGGGACGGCGCGGCCACCCAGCCATCCCAGCCCCAGAGCCAGACGCCGCCGCAGCCGCAGGCCCAGCCGCCAACTCCGCCGCGAGCGGCGCCAACGCCGGCCGCACAGCCCCAACAGCAACCCGCGCAGGCGCAGCCGACGCCGCGCCCGAGCCGCTAGGAGGAGGACAGCATGCTTGGGTTCCTGTTTTCGCCCCTCAGTCGCCTCATCATCCTGGCCGTGGTCGTCGTCGTGGTCAGCCAGAGCTTCTACATTGTCAACCAGCAGGACCAGGTCATCCTGCTGGAGTTCGGTCGGCCCGTGAGCACCATGACCACCCCGGGCCTCTACCCCAAGACCCCCTTCGTGCAGAACATCGAGCGGTTCGACAGGCGCATCCTGGTCAGCGACGCGCACCCGCAGGAGTACCTGACCTCGGACAAGAACCGGCTGGTGGTGGACCACGTCAGCCGCTGGCGCATCAGCGACCCGCTCCAGTTCTTCCAGACGGTGCGCAACGAGGCCGGGGCCCTGGCGCGGCTGGACGACATCATCATCTCCGAGCTGCGCCAGGAGCTGGGCCAGGAGAAGTTCACCGACATCATCTCGGCCCGGCGTGACTTTATCATGGAGGCCGTGTCCAAGCGCGTGGCGGCGACGGCAGCGCAGCAGACCAACGGCGGGATCGAGGTGATCGACGTGCGCATCAAGCGGGCGGACCTGCCCCAGGAGGTGCAGGCCAGCGTGTTCGCGCGCATCATCGCCGAGCGCAGCCGCATCGCGTCCCAGTACCGCGCCGAGGGGGCCGAGCAAGCGTTCCGCATCCGCGCCGACGCCGACAAGGAGCGGACGATCATCGAGGCGCGCGCCTACGAGGAGAGCCAGCGGGCGCGGGGCGAGGGCGACGGGAAGTCGACCGAGATCTACGCCTCGGCCTACAACCGCGACGCGGAGTTCTACGCCTTCACCCGTAACCTGGAGGCCTACGAGAAGTACCTGCGCCAGCGCAGCACGCTGGTCATGTCCGGCGACGGCGAGCTGTTCCGCTACCTGAACGGCAGCAGCCAGCCACGCTAGGGATTAGAGCCTGGGGGCTGGGGGCTGGTGATTCCAATCACCAGCCCCCAGCCCCCAGGCCCCAGCCCCAGGAGGTCGGATGGGCAGCAGGTCTGGCTCCGACCGGGCGGCGCTGCGGCCGGGGGCGCTGAGCTCCGGGCCGCGGGCGTGCGTGCTCTACCTGGACACCAACCTGCTGCTCGACTTTCCAGAGCTGGAGCGCTACCGAGGCGAGTATAGCCAGCTCACCCTGGTGGTGCTGGACGCGGTGGTGCGCGAGCTGGAGGGGCTGCGGCGCGGCCGGGACGATACGGCTGTGCGGGCGCAGCGCGCCTGGCTGGCGCTGGAGGCGCTGCGGCGCCGGCCTGGCGCCCGCGGCGGCGTGGCGCTCGGCCGCTCCGGCCACCTGGTCCGCTTCGAGCCCGGCCAGGGCAACGCTGATGCGCTGCTGGTCGAGCACGCCGCGGCGGCGCTGCAGCGCCAGCCGGAGGCCGCGGTCGCGGTGGTGACCCGCGACCGCGCCCTGGCCGACCAGGCGCGGGCGGGCCACGTGCCGGTGGTCCAGGTCCACGGCACCTTCGACAACGTCCAGTTCCAGCGCGCCGTGCGCGACGCCCTGGCCGAGGCGCGCTGGCGGGCGTAGGGAGAGTGCAGGTTTGGGATTGCAGAGTGCAGATTGAATCTGCACTCTGCAATCCCAAACCTGCACTCTGGTGGGGAAACCGGGCGGGTCCAAGCCCTTGACGGCGGTCGCCTGACGCGCTACGATACTACGCGATATATCGCCAGGATGCAGCGCCGGAGCGCGCCGGCGGTCGAGCCGACGGAGGTGGGGGCGGGCGTCTCGGCCCGCGTCACCAGGCCCGGCTCAATCCTTGCGCGCAGCGCTGTCGGGAGCACCACCAGCAGCCATGAACGTGATCCAGGTCGATCGCCTCGTCAAGCGCTACGGCTCCTTCACCGCCGTTGACGGCGTCTCGTTCGACGTCCGTCCGGGTGAAGTGTTCGGCTTCCTCGGGCCCAACGGCGCCGGCAAGACGACGACCATCAGCGTGCTGTGTACGCTGCTTCGGCCGACCGAGGGCCGCGCCATCGTCAACGGCTTCGACGTCGCCCACCAGTCGGACGAGGTGCGGCGCTCGATCGGGCTGATCTTCCAGGATCCAAGCCTGGACATCCAGCTTACCGCTCAGGAGAACCTCGACTTCCATGCCTTCATCTACGACCTGCCGGCCCGCGAGTCGCGCGCCCGCCAGGAAGAGCTGCTGCGCATGGTCGAGCTGTGGGAGCGACGAAACGATCGGGTCAGGACCTTCTCCGGCGGGATGAAGCGCCGGCTCGAGATCGCCCGCGGGCTGCTCCATCGGCCGAGAGTGCTGTTCCTGGACGAGCCCACGCTCGGGCTCGATCCGCAGACCCGACGGCACATCTGGCAGTACATCCTCGGCCTGCGGGAGAAGGAGGGCATCACCCTCTTCCTGACCACGCACTACATGGACGAGGCCGAGTACTGCGATCGAATTGCGATCATCGACCACGGCAAGATCGTCGCCCTCGACACCCCGGCGCGCCTCAAGGCGGGCGTCGGCGGGGACATCATCACCCTGCGGACCACGGACAACGAACGCGCCGCGGCCGAGCTGCAGGCGCGCTTCGGACTGGAGGCGGCGCGGCAGGACGGCATGGTGCGGCTCGAGGTCCCCAGGGGCGACGAGTTCATCCCGCGGCTCGTCCAGGACCTGACCAGCCAGATTGTGGCGATCAACATGAGCCGGCCGACGCTGGACGACGTGTTCCTGAAGCTGACCGGCCGGGCGATCCGCGAGGAGGAGGGGAGCGCGAAGGACACGATGCGGCTGGGGGCGCGCATGTGGGGAGGCCGACGATGAAGCGACGCTGGCGGGCCGATCTGCGCGGCGTCTACATTATCTGGTACCGCGACGTGCTGCGGTTCTGGCGGGACCGACCGCGGATCGTGGCCGCGCTGGCCCAGCCGGCGCTGTTCCTGTTCATCTTCGGCAGCGGCCTCTCGGCCTCGATCGGCGGGGCGGCGAGGGGCAGTTTCGGCGGTGACTACGTCCGCTTCCTCTTCCCCGGGGTGGTCACCATGGCCGTCCTGTTCACCTCGATCTTCTCGGCCATGAGCATCGTCTGGGACCGCGAATTCGGCTTCCTGAAGGAAGTGCTGGTCGCGCCGGTGAGCCGCAGCGCAGTCGCCATCGGCAAAGCGCTCGGCGGCAGCACGCAGGCGGTGCTCCAGGGCAGCGTCGTCCTGCTGATGGCGCCACTGGTCGGGGTGACCCTGACGCCGCTGCTGCTGGTTGAAGTCATCCCCTTGATGTTCCTGCTCGCCTTCGCCCTGACGAGCCTGGGCATTGCGATCGCCTCCCGCATGAAGTCGATGGAAGGCTTCCAGGTGGTCATGAACTTCCTGATGATGCCCATGTTCTTCCTGAGCGGCGCGCTCTTCCCGCTCCAGGGCATCCCGGCCTGGCTCCAGGTGCTCACCCGCCTCGACCCGGCCAGCTACGGGGTCGATCCGATCCGCCGCGTCATGCTGGCCGCGTCGGGCCTGCCGGACGAGTTCGCCCGCGGGATCGAGCTCCTGGGCCGGCCGCTGGCGATGGCCGAGGAGATCGGCATCCTCGCGGTCTTCGCAGCATTGATGCTCGGGCTCGCCGTGCGCTCCTTCGCCGCGCAGGAATAGGGTCCTTCGCGCTCTTCCGCCCAATCCAGTAAGCTGCACCAGGCGTCCCGCACGGTCGCGGCTGGGAGAAGCCTACTCGCGCCCGGCCGGCATGGCCGCGTGGAAGACAAGGAGGTGGAGGCGCTGCGCATGGGACCACTCCAGGATATTATCGTCGTCGACCTGTCCCGGGCGCTGGCTGGCCCGTACTGCACGCTCATGCTGGGCGACATGGGCGCGGAGGTGATCAAGCTCGAGCTGCCAGGCAGCGGGGATGACAGCCGCGGCTGGGGGCCGCCCTTCCTCGCGGGCGAGAGCAGCTACTTCCTCAGCGTCAACCGCAACAAGAAGAGCGTGACCCTCAACCTGAAGAGCTCCGAGGGGTTGGCGATCCTGCGGCAGTTGGTCCAGCGCGCCGACGTGCTGGTGGAGAACTTCCGCCCGGGGACCATGGAGCGGCTGGGGCTGGGCTATGAGCAGGCGCATCGCCTCAACCCCCGGCTGGTGTATTGCTCCATCTCCGGCTTCGGCCAGACCGGCCCCCGCAGCCGCCAGCCGGCCTTCGACCAGGTGCTCCAGGGCATGGGCGGGATCATGAGCCTGACCGGCCTCCCGGGCGGCACGCCCATCAGGGTCGGCATCCCCGTGGCCGACCTGGCGGCCGGGATGTTCAGCGCCTTCGCCGTCGTGAGCGCCCTGTACCACTGCGCCCTGACGGGCGAAGGGCAGTGGATCGACGCTTCGCTGCTGGGCGGGCAGGTGGCAATGCTCACCTACCAGGCGGGGCGCTACTTCGCCACCGGCCAGGCGCCGGGCAGGGGTGGCAACCGCCACGCCAGCATCGCGCCCTACGAGGTCTTCGCCACGCGGGACGGGTACGTGAACGTGGCCTGCGGCACCGAGGGCATGTGGCAGCGCCTGTGCCCCGCCCTCGACCTGCCCGAGTTGCTGGGCGACCCGCGCTTCCGCACCAATGCCGACCGGGTCCAGCAACGCGACGCCCTCAGCGCCCTGCTCCAGGCGCGCTTCCAGGCGCTCACCACGGCCGAGGCGGTAGACCTGCTGGAGCGCGCCGAGGTGCCCGTGGGCCCGGTCTACGACCTGGCCGACCTGTTCGCCGACCCCCAGACCCGGCACCTGGAGCTGCGACGCTCGGTGCAGCACCCCACCGCGGGCGAGATCCAGCTCACCGGGTTCCCCTTCCAGATGTCGGCAACGCCGCCCGAGGTCCGCCAGGCCCCGCCCCTGCTCGGCCAGCACACGGACGAGATGCTGGCCCGCCTGGGCTACAGCGGTCCGGAGATCGCCGCCTTGCGCGAGCAGAGCGTCGTGTAGCCTCCAGCAACCCGCACGACGGGAGGGCAGTTTACCTGTGCGCCAGAGTGTGGTACTTTTGGCCGGCAGGAGTTGCCAGACGGTGCGTGCGCGACCCGCTCGGTCTCCTGGGCTTCCTGGCGTGGCGGACGTTCGTGGGCTCGGCGTTCGGTCCTGGGATCCTCCCCGTGAACGCACGGGGCGCCCGCGTGCGGCGGGAGTAGGGCGCCTGGGTCAGCCCGGCGGCCGAACGCGCGCCGGCTGGTCGGCAACTGGTTTGTCGTACGGCTTGGAAAGCGGGGCTGGTGGTGGCCCGAGACTGACGAGAGGAGCGCTTGGCGCATGGAGCTGATCTCAGCGATCCTGAGTATCGTAGTGATCGACCTGGCCCTCAGCGGCGACAACGCCGTGGTGATCGGGATGGCGGCCCACCGGCTGCCGCCCAAGCAGCGCCGCCTGGCCATCGTCTTTGGCGGCGGCGCAGCCATCGTGCTGCGCGTCACGTTGACCGCAGTGGCTACCCTGCTGCTGCTGCTGCCGGCCCTCAAGGCGATCGGGGGAGCTTTGCTGCTGTGGATCGCGTACAAGCTGCTCAAGCAGGAGGAGGAGAGCGCCGAAGGCATGAAGATCGCCGACAGCATGCGCGCCGCCATCCTGACCATCCTGCTGGCCGACTTCATCATGAGCCTGGATAACATCCTCGGGGTCGCGGCGGCCGCGCGCGGCAACGTGGAGCTGCTGATCTTCGGCCTGATGCTCAGCATGGGTATCCTGATGATCGGCGGCAGCATCGTCGCCGAGCTGCTCAACAGGCTCTGGTGGCTGTCCTACCTCGGCTCCGGTGTCATCGCCTGGACCGGCACCGAGATGTTCCTGAGGGACGAGCTCGTCGACAGGGTAGTGGCCCTGCCGGACGTGGCCGACCTGCTGATTACCGCCGTGGTGACGGTGGCCGTCCTGGGCGCAGCCCACTACTTCCACCGCCACCTGCCGGCCCGGCGCGCGCTGGCCGCGCAGTCTGCGGCTGGCACGACCTCGGAGCGGGCTGGGTAAGTTTGTTCCAGGGAGAGAGAGCGAGAGGTGTAGCGCGGGGGACAAGCCCCCGCGCTACGGTTTGACGTTGAGCGGGGTGCCGGCCTCGACGGCGTAGGCGACCATGCCCGGGATGGCCCACTGCTCCCACATCCGGTCCACGT
>JACQUR010000056.1 GCA_016210245.1 Chloroflexota bacterium | reverse complement strand
GATCGTCAACCACGCCGCCAAGCTGCACTACATGTTCGGCGGCCAGATGGAGGTGCCGCTGGTCATCCGCACCCCGGCCGGCTACGGCCAGCTCGCCGCCACCCATTCGCAAACCTTCGAGAACTACTTCACTTACATCCCTGGCTTGAAAGTCGTCGCACCCGCCCTGCCCGCCGATGCCAAGGGCATGCTCAAGACCGCCATTCGGGACCCGAATCCGGTCATCTTCATCGAGCACAGCCTGCTCTATGGGCTGCGCGGCGACGTGCCGGAGGGCGATGGCCTGGTGCCCTTCGGCCAGTCGGTGGCGCGGCGGACCGGACGCGACCTGACCATCGTCAGCTACTCCCATACCCTGGTGCTGGCCCTGGAGGCTGCCGAGCGCCTGGCTCAGGAGCGCATCGAGGCTGAGGTGATCGACCTGCGCTCGCTGCGCCCGCTGGACCTCGGCCCGGTGGTGAGCTCGGTCCAGAAAACCAACCGGGCGCTGGTGGTGGAGGAGGGCTGGCGGACCTGCGGCATGGGGGCGGAGATCGCCAGCCAGATCTACGAGCAGGCCTTCGACTACCTGGACGCGCCGGTGAGTCGACTGGCCGCGCAGGAAGTACCCGTGCCCTACGCCCGCGACCTGGAGCGAATGGTCTTCCCCCAGGTCGACGACATCATCCGCGCCGCCAAGGCGCTGGTAGGACTCAGGAGCAGTGCAGATGTGAGAGTGCAGAGTGCAGAGTGAACTCTGCACTCTGCACTCTCACATCTGCACTGCCTCTCTAGACTCGCTGAGGAGGCGACCATGCCAGCCAACGTCCTGATGCCCAAGATGGGCTACGACATGACCGAGGGCAAGATCAGCCGTTGGCTGAAGTCCGAGGGCGACCAGGTCTCCCGCGGCGAGCCCATCGCCGAGATCGAAACCGACAAGGTGACGATCGAGATCGAGTCGTTCGTGGAAGGCCGGCTGCAGAAGATCCTGGCCCAGCCCGGGCAGACGGTCCCGGTGGGCCAGCCGATCGCCGTGGTCGAGCCCGTCACGGAGCAGGCGCCTCCTGAGGCCCCGCCTCCGCCAACCGCGGCCGTAGGAACTGGCGAGGGAGAGGAGGCCGTCCCGACCCAGGAGCGGGCCGGGCCGGGGGGCGTGGCCCAGCCGACCGCCAGGAAGGAAGTGCCGGCGCGAGCCGGCCCCAGGCCGATGCCCAATGGCCGTACGGCGCTGGAGGAGCGCACCAAGGCCTCGCCCATCGCCCGCAAGCTGGCCGAACAGTACGGGCTGGACCTCAGCCAGATGGAGGGCACCGGCCCGGGCGGACGGATCACCAGAGAGGACGTGGAGGCGTTCAGGGCGCAGCACGCCCCGGCCCGGCCGGCCGCCCCACCCCCTCCACCACCAGCCCCGGCGGCGCCGCCTCCGCCTCCCCGGCCACCGACGGAGGTCGAGCGCAAGCCGCTCTCGCGCGTGCGCCAGGTGATCGCGCGGCGTATGGCCGAGAGCAAGCAGCAGGCCCCACACTTCTACCTCACGGTCGAGATCGACATGGCCGAGGCGCTCCGCCTGCGCGAGCAGCTCAACGCCGAGCTGCCCTCGGAGGAGCAGGTCACGGTCAACGACCTGGTCGCCAGAGCCTGCGCCCGGGTGCTGCCCCAGTACCCGGACCTCAACGCTTCCTACGTGGATGGGGAGATCGAGCTGCACCCCCACGTGAACCTGGGCATCGCCGTGGCCGTGGACGAGGGCTTGATCGTGCCGGTGCTGGCCGAGGCCGAGGGGAAGACGCTGGTCCAGGTTGCGCGCGAGACCAAGCGGCTGGTGCAGGGGGCGCGGGACGGGCGGCTCAGCCCGGAGGCGTACTCCGGCGCCACGTTCACCCTGAGCAACCTGGGCATGTACGGGGTCCAGAGCTTTGTGGCCATCATCAACCCGCCCCAGGCGGCCATCCTGGCCGTTGGCGCCGCCGAGCCGAGGCCGGTGGTGCGCGACAACGCCGTCGTGGTGCGGCCGGTGATGCAGGCCACCCTCTCGGCCGACCACCGCGTCACCGACGGCGCCCGCGCTGCCCAGTTCCTGGCCGCCCTCCGCCGCCTGCTGGAGCACCCGGTGGCGCTCGTGCTCTGAGGGCACCTTTGCCACTATCCGCGCCGCGATCGTGAGGGAGCGGAGGCCCCCGATTCCCTGGCACCTGGAGCTGATTGGGAGTAGACTTTTCTCCAGGTGGGTGTTGAGGAGGCTGGCATGGCAGTGGCGAAGGGCCGCTCTCCCAGCAGGATCCGCGTTCAGTTCGACCTGCGCCCGGATCAGATGCACCTCCTGGAACTGCTCGAGCAGCACCTGGCCGTGCGCTCGCGCGCCGATCTTCTCCAGGAGGCGATCGGCACCCTGCTGTGGCTGGTCCTGGAGCGCCGGCGTGGGCGTAAGGTGGTCAGCATCGATCCCGCGGAGATGGCCACCTTGCGGCATGCCGTCGAGTGGGCCAGCCCGGCCTCGCTGCTCGCGGAGGCGGAGGTCTACGAGCACCTGGTAGCGCGCCCGCACCCATGGCGGCGGCAGCTCTACCTCAAGGGGCGCAACATGACCGTGGGGCAGATGGTGGCGACGCTGCGAGCCGAAGGGCTGAGCCCCGAAGACGCGGCGGAGGACCTGGACCTCCCCCTGGCCCAGGTCCGGGAGGCGCTGGTCTACTACGACCTCCACCACGACCTCGTGGATGCAGAGCTGCGGGAGGAGAAGACGCGTCTCCGGGACGCGGGGCACGCCGTTGAGCCTCCGCCTGTACCTCGATGACTGCGCCGATAGCAAGCGACTCTGGTCGGCGCTCACGGGCCAACCGTACTACCATCAGGTTGTCCGTCCCAGAGACGCGGAACTGAGCGGGCGCGATGATGCAGAGCACTTCGCGTACGCGCGGGCGAACAGTCTGATCGTCGTAACCAGGAATCCGGGCGATTTCCTCGCCCTGCACGCCCAGTACCCTGATCATCCAGGCATCTTCGCGATCTACCAGGACAACCTCCCCAGTGACATGTCCGCGATCGAGATTGCCAGGGCGATGCAGAATATCATCGAGGCAGGCGTCCCGATAGTCGGAGCGTTCCACGTGCTCAATCGCTGGCGGTACTGAGGTAGGGTCCGCCCAGTTCTTGTGCGTGGAGGTCGTAGGGGGCGACGGCCCTGTCGCCCCCTACGGCTCAGCGACCGTCGGCACAGAAACTGGTCACCCCCCTGAGGTATCGCGGAGTTGCAGCCGGCTGAAACCCTCCGGTAGCATCGCGCTGCCAGGTATGCAAAGGAGGCGAAGATGCCCCGGGATATGCGCTCGTGGATCCAGGAGCTGGAAGCCGCAGGCGAGCTGTACCACATCCGCAAGTCAGTCGATCCGCTGACGGAGATGGGTGCCCTGCTCTACGAATCGCGCGACAAGGCGCTGCTGTTCGAGGCCGTCACCGGCCACCCGGGCTGGAAGGTGCTGGGGCAGGCGCCCGCCGACCTGCGCCAGACGGCGCTCAGCTTTGGCGTGCCCTTGCAGGACCTCATCCCCACCGTCGCCCGCCTGATGGCGCAACGGGTCCGCCCGGAGATGGTCGAAGACGGCCCGGTCAAGGAAGTGGTCCAGACCGGGGAGGCGGTGGACATCCGCGAGCTGCCCGCCCACGTGGCGGGCGCGCTGGACGCCGGCCCCTTCATCGCCTCCGGCCTGGCCGTGACCAGAGATCCTGATTCGGGCGCGCGCAACGTCAGCTTTCACCGCCTCCAGGTCAAGGGCCCACGCAAGACCGGGGTGCTCTTCTTACCCCGCCACGCCTTTCTGAACTACCAGAAGTACGAGGCGCGCGGCGAGCCCATGCCTATCGCCTTCATCGTGGGCCACCACCCCGCCTACTACATGGCCGCCTCGACCAGCGGCCCGTACGGCATGGACGAGTTCGAGGTGGCCGGCGCCTACCTGGGTGAGCCGGTCCGCCTGGTCAAGTGCGAGACGGTGGACCTGGAGGTGCCGTGCGACGCAGAGATCGTGCTGGAGGGCCACGTCCCGCCGGGGGTCCGGGAGGACGAAGGGCCCTACTCCGAGTTCCCGGACTACTACGTGGCCGGGGCCGGTAAGAACCCGGTGGTCGAGTACACGGCGATCACGCGGCGGCGCGACGCGATCTTCAAGGCGATCCAGAATGGGTCGGAGACCGAGGGGTGCGTGTTCCACCGCGTTCCGATGGCGGCCTCGCTCTACCAGCGCCTCGGGTCGGTCGGGGGCCGCGTGGAACTGCGCAACGTGCGCATCCTGCCTGGCATCTTCGGCGTGGTCGTCCAGATGGTCCCGCGCTTCCAGGGGGAGGCCAAGCAGGTGCTCATGGCGGCGCTCGCCTCCGAGTACCACCACCCAAAGATCGCCATTGCCGTCGACGAGGACGTGGACATCTACAGCGATTGGGAGCTGCTCTGGTCGCTGACCACGCGGGTGGACCCGGAACGGGATATCGTGGCCATCCCCGGCGTCCGGGGCCACGCTTTGGACCTGAGCCTGGTCGAGCTCGGCAAGCCAAGCTCGGCCGCCTGGCAGCGCCTGGGTGGCAAGCTGATCGTCGACGCCACCCGCCCGCCGACCTGCGCGCCCGAGCAGCGCGCACTCTTCGAGCGGATCAAGCCGCCGAGCTATGGCGAGGTGCGGCTACAGGACTACCTCTGAAGCGAAGGATGCACCGGCTCGGATCGGCATGACCCATCCACTCACCTCTCTCAGCACGAGAACTGATGCGTGGGTGGCCTGGCACGGCGCGCAGCCGACATGACCCGGGACCGCTCCCTCACGGTCGCGGCTCGGATAGCTCCCTACGAATCAGGAGTAACAGACCCCTAGCTCGAGACCGGCGCGCCCGGCTCGCGCTCGTCGGCGGACTGGCGCACGTGCGCCAGGGCCTGCTCCAGGGAGATGACGTCGGCGTACTTGGCGTTCATGTTGAACAGGTAGACGTTGTGCAGGAAGTCCGAGCGATCGAAGACGCACTCCTCCACCACGAACACCTTGTAGCCGTGGCTGTGCCCGTCGGTGACCGTCGCCTGCACGCAGCCGGAGGTGCTGGTGCCCGCCACCAGCAGGCAATCCACACCCTGCTGCGTCAGGTAGGTCGACAGCGGGGTGCCGAAGAAGGCACTCGCCTTGGGCTTGACCAGCACGAACTCGCCCGAGCGCGGGGCGATGAGCTTGGAGATGCCGGCCTGGTGGATGCGGCGGATCTCCTCCGCTTGCTTGGCGCGCTTGGTGGAGTCCCCGACGGTCGCCTTCTCGTCCGGGTCGCCGCGCGTGTACACAATCGGCAGGCCCGCCGCCCGGCACGCTTCCAGCAACTCCTGGATCCTGGGCAGCGCCTCCCAGGCGGACTCTCCGCAGGCGGTGCGGTACTCGTCGATCGCCTCGAGCACGTTCTGGCGCTTCGTGCCAGTCCACGACTCGACGACGTCGACGATCAGCAGGGCCGGGTGCCTGCCAAAGGGACGGGGCGCTCCCAGGCCGCCCCGCTCGTACACTTCGCGGTCGAACGCGGGGATAGCTTCTTCCCACCGACGCATGGTTCTCCTCCTTCGAGCGTCTGGCAAGTCTCACCACGGGCACGAGGACGAGGTTCACCACGGAGACACGGAGTCTTCTTAGAAAAAGCTCCGTGTCTCCGTGTCTCCGTGTCTCCGTGGTACACGTCTCCTCAGGTTCCAAACTCCAATCCCAGGCTGCGGACGGTGCGCACGTAGTCCTCGATGCCGGCCGGGTACTCGTACTCGGGGTTGAAGTCCAGCTCGGCGCGGGCGCGGGAGATGTCGAACACGCTGTAGCTCCCTCGCCCCTCGCCCGCCCCGTAGTAGTCGAGGCCCGGGCCCACCTCGATGCTGGCTTGCGGGAACAGCTCCTGCACGGCCCGGGCGAACTCCCGCAGGCTGACCGCGCGCCCGAGGCCGAGGTTGAAGACCTTGTGCTCCGGCGTAGGCGCGAAGCAGCCCTTGACGATCCCCTGGGCCACATCGCGATTGTAGATCACGTCGTCGCCCTGGTCGCCGCCGCGCTCGATCCGCAGCGGCTTGCCGAACATGGCGCACTCGATCAGGCGACTGTGCAGGCCCACGGCCCCGTGGCGGCTCTGCTTGCCCGGCCCGTAGGTGGAGCCCAGGCGGAAGCCCACCACGTCGACGCCGTACAGGCGGTGGTACTGCAGCGCCCAGCCCTCTACTGCCTGCTTGGTCACGCCGTACACGTTGGTCGGGCGGGTCGGGTGATCCTCGGCCACCGGCACGTAGGTTGGATGGCCGTACTCACCACTGATCGCCCCGTAGGCCGCCTTGGACGAGATGAAGACGACGCGCTCGAGCTCCATCAGCCGCGCGGCCTCGAACACGTGGACCGCCCCAAGCAGGTTGACGCGCAGGGCGAGGAGCGGGTCGGCCTGGCACGCGGGCGGCATGAGCGCGGCCAGGTGAATCACGCGGCTGACCCGGTGCTGCTTGACGACTCGCAGCAGCGCGGCCAGATCGGTGATATCGCCGAGCACCAGGTCCACCTGCTCGGCGATATCCCGCACGAGCACCATGTCGGCTCGCGTGTCGAAGACGAGCGGACGAACGTCGCGCGCGACCAGCGCGCGGCACACCCACGCCCCGATGGCGCCCAGACCCCCGGTTACCAGGATACGTTCACTCACGGCTTCCTCCTTTCAGAAAGCAGCAGGCAGTAGGCAGCAGGCAGTAGGCAGTGTCCTCCCGCTCATCCTGAGCCTGTCGAAGGACGCCGCGTCCCCGCGTCCCCGCGTCCCCGCGTCGCGCGGTAGCGGTACTTCAGCCCGACGAAGGGTCCTCGCACCCAGGACCAGGCGAGGGCGGGACGGCCGGCGAGCTTCGGGCGGCCTTCGCTGCCGTAGACCCAGACCTGGGCGCCGGGCTCGGACTCCACGCTCCAGTCGACCACCTCCACCTGATACTCCGGTGCGTCGTTGGGGAGCAGCACGACGATGCTGAGCGCGGCGCCTTGCGAGAGCGGCCCGGCGCTCATCGGCACGGCCAGAGCGAGCTCGCGGATACCGTCCGCTCCGGCCGGGATTGGCACCCGGGTGTGGAAGCGTACCACCTGCGGCCCGGGCTCGAGCCGCGCGCCGCCCACAAAGTGCCTGGGGCTCCGTTCCAGGATGCGCTCCAGGGCGCCCGTGTTCCAGCCGCCGGCCGCCAGCGCGGCCAGGACGGGACGGTAGGGCGCAGGGTCGAGCGCCTGCGCCTCCTGGTGGACGGGCTGCTCGCGCGACTGGCGGCGGACGTTGCACTCGGTTTCGGCCTGGCTGGGCGCGAGCAGCGCCAGCGCCAGCGGCTCAGCCGACGGGTTCACGTAGCACAGGGTGCTGTTGATGCTGCTCAAGTCTCGGTCCAGCCCGTAGCGGCTGGTGGGCTCGATATCGACCACTGCGTTGTGCCACAGCACGGGTACGTCCGGGATCGCGACTGGAATGTTGGCCATGCTTTCCTGAGTCGACAGTCGACAGTTAACAGTTAACAGTTAACTG
>JACQUR010000542.1 GCA_016210245.1 Chloroflexota bacterium | reverse complement strand
GGGAGGTGGAGTACTGGTTTGCCTTGCGCGGCGTCCGCCACCACAAGACCGTGTACTTCTACCTCATGGAGGCGATCGGCGGCGACACCTCGCGCCACGATCGGGAGTACGACGTGGTGCAGTGGTTCCCCATCGCGGAGGCGCTGGCGCGACTGACCTACGCCAACGAGGCCCAGATGGTCGAGCAGGCCGCGCAGGTGCTCGCAGAGGGCGGCCTGGACGCCCGAAAAAAGCGTTGACCGGGTGTTGGCGATGGTACACTGTGGGCAGCGGTTGGCAGCCAGAAGGCAGAAAGCAGAAGGCAGAAAGCAACAGGCAGTATGCAGCAGGCAGCAGGCAGCAGACGCAGGGCCGCGGAGAGAGGGCGAGACACGTTAGAAGCTGCCTACTGCCTACTGCCTACTGCCTTCTGACCACAGGGGGCGACGCGTGGGCGAACAGGGCCGGGCGTCGACGCAGGAGAGACGACTCGGGCGCATCAAGGCGCTGGAGCAGGAGCAAGCGGCGCTGGCGGCGCGCCTGGAGGCCATCACCGCGCAGTTCGAGCAGCGCGTGGACGAGCTGCGCAGCCTGGTGGAGGCCTCGCGGGCGGTCACCGGCAGCCTCGACCTGGACCAGGTCGTCGAGGCGGTGCTGGCGAACGTCGAGCGGCTGTTCAAGGCGCGAGACATCTGGCTGCTGATCTACAACGAGGCCAGCGGCCGGCTGGAGGTGCAGGGCCGCCGGAAGGCCGCCGGGGTGAGCTCCGGGGAGTTCTCCCTGGCGCCGGATGAAGGGGCTGCCGGCCAGGTCTTCACCCACCGCCAACCGCTGTTCATCGCGGACGTGGCGACGGATCCCCGCTTTGCCCACAAGGAGCGCGCCCTCCGGCTGGGGCTGCGCTCCATGTTTGGCCTCCCGCTTGTGGTGGGCGGCGACGCTCTGGGTGTCCTGGGAGTGGATTCGGAGCTCTTCGTGCAGCGCGGCGGGCCGGATCCGGTCCAGGCCGAGCTGCTGGGCGCGTTCGCCGCGCAGGCCGCGGTGGCGATCCACAACGCGCGGCAGCACCGAGACGAGGTGCAGGCTCAGGAGGCGCTGGCCGCGCTGCACCTGGAGCGGGCTGCCGCGGCGCAGGCGAGCGAGCGGCTCAAAGACGACTTCATTTCCATGATGTCGCACGAGTTGCGGACCCCGCTCACGGCCATCAAGGGCTGCGCCCGCACCCTGATTCGGCACGAGCAGACCCTGGATGCTGAGACCCGCCGGCAGTTCCTGTGGGACATCGACGAGGGGGCGGAGCTGCTCCAGCGGCTGGTCGAGAACCTGCTCGATCTGCAACAGGTCGAGGCGGGCGTGCTCCACGTCAGGACCGAGCCAACCGTGGTGGGGCGGGTCGCCCAGAAGGTGGTGGCTGAGGCCCGACGGCGGCGGCAGGACAAACGCTTCGTGCTCCAGTTTCCCGAGGTGCTGCCGGCTGCGGAGGCGGACCCGTTGCGCCTGGAGCAGGTGCTGCGCAACCTGATCGACAACGCGGCCAAGTACTCGCCCCCTGGCGCTGAGGTGCGGCTCGCGGGCAGCCAGCGCGGGGACGAGGTGGTCGTGGAGGTCTTCAACCCTGGCGAGGGGATCGCGCCCGAGGACCAGCAGCGCCTGTTCGAGCCCTTCTCTCGACCGGCCGGCGATCTCTCCGCAGGCAACGGCGCGGGACTGGGGCTGGCGATCTGTCGTCGTTTGATCGAGCTGCAGGCCGGGCGCATCTGG
Organism: Chloroflexota bacterium; assembly: GCA_016210245.1. Taxonomy (GTDB): domain Bacteria; phylum Chloroflexota; class UBA6077; order UBA6077; family JACQUR01; genus JACQUR01. The sequence goes on along the minus strand of JACQUR010000542.1, from coordinate 6,070 downwards.
GTGCGCTCGGAGCCGGGCCAGGGAGCCACGTTTGGCTTCAGCCTGCCGGTTGCCCATCGGGCGAGGAGATAACGGTGGCGCGCTCTCAAACCGTGCTCGTGGTGGACGATGAGCCTCGCATTCGGCGCTTTGTGCGCACCGAACTCGAGGCCCAGGGCTATCGAGTGCTGCTGGCCGAGAACGGAGCGCAGGGGCTCGAGCTGATCGAAACCGAGGCCCCGGACCTGGTGGTGCTCGACCTGATCATGCCGGGCATAGACGGGTTCGAGACCCTGGAGCGCCTGCGCGAGCTCACCCAGGTGCCGGTGATCCTGTTGACGGCCAAGGGCGGGGACCGCGACAAGGTGCGCGGCCTGGATCTGGGGGCGGACGACTACCTGACCAAGCCCTTCAACCCGGAGGAGCTCTCGGCCCGCATCCGCGCCGTGCTCCGCCGCACGCGGGCGCCGGCGACCAGCGAGAGCCACCGGCCGCTGGTCTACGGGGACCTGCTGGTCGACCTGGACCAGCGGCGCGTGCTGGTGGGTGACCGCGAAGTCGCGCTCAGCCCTACCGAGTGGCAACTGCTCTACTACCTGGCGAGCAATGCCGGCAAGGTCATCCTGCATGAGGATCTGCTGGCCATGACCTGGGGGCCAGAGTACCGCAACGATCTGCAGTACCTGCGCGTCTGGATCAGCCGGCTGCGGCGCAAGCTGCGCGACGACCCCGTGCAGCCCCGCTTCATCCGCACCGTGCCCGGCGTCGGCTACATGGTCAAGGCCAGCTAGCCGGGTTGGAGGTTGGAGGTTGAAGGTTGGATCCAACCTTCAACCTTCAACCTCCAACCTCCAACCTCGCGGAACTGTTATGGGATTGCAACCTTTCCCCGTTCCCCTGTTATGCGCGTGCAAGGGGTTCTTGGGTAGGCTAAGGGCGACCCGGCCGGTGGTAGTGGGCCGCAGGCGCAGGGGCGTAAGGCTTGCGCCCCTGCCCATTCAGGGGATCGTGGGGTCATGCTGCAGCGCGTCATCTTGGTCGCCGAAGAGGACAGCAAGGTTCGCCGCGTGATGCGGGTGAACCTGGAGCACGCTGGCCTGACCGTCTACGAAGCGGCGCGCTTCAGCCACCTCGCCTACCTGTTGCTCACCTACCCGGCCGCACTGGTGGTGCTGAGCCTGACGCTGCCCGGGCTGCCAGTCCTGGAGGCGGAGGCAGCGGGCGGGCTGGGGCAGGGATGGAGGGGTATCCCCCTGCTGGTGACCTCGCCCGAGGCAAGCCACCGCGTGCAAGCAGCCCGGCTGGGTGCCGAGTTTCTCTTCAAGCCGTTCGATCCGGGCGACCTCGTGCAGCGCGCGCTGCGGCTGCTGGGATTGGCGCACTACGGGGAAGGCCTGGCTCTGGCTGACCCTGGAGGAGGGTGAAGCGAGTATGCACTGCGACGGGAACTTTATCTTTCGCCTGGTAGGGGCGGATGTGAGCTGTGAAGTCCTCAGCCCCGAAGTCCTCAGCCCCAGGGTACCTACCCGGCCTGCTCTGAACGCGCGCTCCGAGTGCCTCGCCTGCGGGCTCGCCGTCCAGGTGGTGGCGGGAGAGGGCGTGCCCTGGTGCTGTGGCCGGCCCATGCAGGCGGCTGAGCCAGTCGGCCTGGGTGTTCGCTGAAACTCAATCCGAGGAGGGGGAAGGTGTCCAAGCTCTGGCTCAAGAGTTGTCCCAGGTGTCGAGGTGACCTGTACGAGGAGCCGGCGGTGGGCCGCCATCACTTTGCCTCCTACTACATCACCTGCCTGCAGTGCGGCCACGTGCTGACCGATGCCCAGGAGTCGCTCCTGACCGGGCGGCAGAGCCGCGCGGCGCCACAGCCAGCCCACCGAGTCGCGTAGATTTTAGATTTTAGATTTTAGATTTCGCCCTACGTAGCCTCAATTCCAAAATCTAAAACCTAAAATCTAAAATCGGTTTGCGCTGTCTACGGGGCGTGTGGCAGACTCTTGAGCATCATGCGTCCTCGCGCCCTGGCCATTCTCCCCACCTACAACGAGCGCGACAACCTGGGCCAGATCGTCCCCGCCATTCTTGCCCAGGCAGACGTGCTCGACCTCCTCGTCGTGGACGATAACTCGCCGGACGGGACCGGCCAACTGGCCGACACCCTGGCGTTGGCCGAGCCGAGGGTCTCCGTCCTCCACCGGGCCGGCAAGCGTGGACTGGGTAGCGCCTACGTGGCCGGATTCAAGTGGGCCCTGGAGCGAGGCTACGCCTTCATCTGCGAGATGGACGCCGACTTCTCTCACGACCCGGCTGACCTGCCTCGCCTGCTGGCCGCGGCGCAGCACAGCGACCTGGTCATCGGCTCGCGCTGGGTCCGTGGGGGCGGCGTGCGCAACTGGTCGCTCCTGCGCCAGTTCATCAGTCGTGGCGGCTCGCTCTACGCGCGGGCCATCCTGGGGCTGCCGGTTCATGACCTGACCAGCGGCTTCAAGTGCTTCCGCGCGGAAACGCTGGCCGCCCTCGATCTGGACGCGGTTCGCTCGAACGGCTACGCCTTCCAGATCGAGCTGAACTACCTGTGCGCCCGGCGAGGCGATCGCTTGCAGGAGGTGCCGATCATCTTCGTCGATCGGCGCGTGGGCGAGTCCAAGATGTCCTCGGCGATCGTCCTGGAAGCGATGGCCGTAGTGTGGCGCCTGCGCCGGCAAGGGAGAAGGGTGAAGGGTGAAGGGTGAAGGGTGAAGACGTCTTCACCCTTCACCCTTCACCCTTCTCCCTTCTCCAGCGCCGTAGCACCAGGCCGCCGGCGAGCAGCACCAGGGGCAGGCCGAGGCACTGGGCGCCGCTGCCGCTGGTGCGGCCGCCAAGCTTCGGGTGGTAGGTGAGCATCAGGATGCGCCCTGGCAGGAGCGAGCCAACGCTGGTTACCGCGGAGGCGAAGGGCTCGAGGGCGCCCGCATCCGCTTCGACCCAGCGATCCCACTTGTCGTAGAGCCGCGCCCACTTCGCGTTCTCCGGCTGGCGCAGGACCGCCAGGATGTCGCCAGGCTGCGTCATGAGCATCTTCCGGATCGTCCCGTCCTTGTAGTACTCGACCCGGATGAGCCGTGGGAACGCAGCGGGGTCGAGCTCGTCGCCCACCCCATCCTCCACACGCAGGAACGGCACGTCCGCCTGCGCCTCGGAGAAGACGTAGGCCTTGACTCCGTTCTCGCCCTCCTCGACGCGCAGGGCGCGGGCGCGATAGTTCCGGAAGTCGTCCAGGTAGCGGTGCTCGAGGTCGACCGTGACCCGGGGAGTGGGGGTTCCGCTGGCGAGCAGGTCGCGCAACAGGCGCACCTGGAGGAAATCGGGCTGATCCACCTGGTAGACCTGCTTGGCCAGCTCCGCCGGGTCGGGGTCTGGTACGAATATCAGGTCCTGGGCCCCGGCCAGCAGCACTTCCGCCTCGTTGGGCTTCTCCTTGCGCATGAGGCGATAGACGATGTACAGGTCACGCGAGTAGTGGATGAGCCGGTCGCCGTTGAAGGAGGTGTAGCGGTCCTCGGTCGGGGTGTACTCGGTTTCCTTGGCGACGAAGGTCCCGGCCGGCACCTCCAGCCCGAAGCTCTCGCCTGGGAACACCTGGGTGATCGGGCGGCCGGGGAAGGTCTTGTGGAAGTTCTGCTCCAACAGGGCGAAGGTCAACTGGTGGCCCTCGTCCAGGGCCTTGAGCGGTAGGCGCTCGGTAGCCACTTCCCAGAGCGAGCTGCCCGGCACGATGTTGACCCGGTAGCGGTCCACCTGCGCTGCGTCGTCGTGCTCGATGAACTCGATGACGGGCGGCAGTGGCTCACTGGCTGCCAGGCCAGCCGAGAGCACCCCGAGCACCAGGGCGAAGGCTACGGCGCGAAGCACAGGGAAGGCGGTCACGATCCACCGAGCGCGCGGCTGTCTGGTCCACATTGTAGCCTCTCCCTCACGTGAGCGGAGCCCTTAAATGCAGAGACAGTGCCGGTGCGGGCGAAGCGCGCGCCCATCAGCCAGGGAGCGAGCTCCAGGCTGGCGAGTGCCTGCTTCGCCCCTGTTGGTCGCCTTGAAGGGGGGCGCGTCTGCCCGTATACTGCCCTTAGCAGACGCGAGCAAGCAGAAGGCAGAAGAAAAGACCGAGGCGAGCGCGCCTCCCTGGCCTTTCTTCTCTTGCCTTGTTCCTTGAAGGAGGTGCCCCGTGGCACAGGAGGAAACCGCCGCTGGTGCCCGAGCGGAGAGTGGGGCGCGCGAGCGCCGCACGATCACTGGACTGGCCGACCTGTTGCCGGACTGGGTCCTGCCGCCAGAGGGGAAACAGCACGTGCGGAATGCGCGCAAGGAGCTCCTGCTGGCGGTGCGGAGCGTGCTCGACCGGGCGATCGAGGCTCAGGAGAAGGGCGGCCGCGGGCGGCGCGCACCCACGAAGATCGAGATCGAGTAACGGGTTGGAGGTTGGAGGTTGGATTCAACCTCCAACCTCCAACCTCCAACCCATCCAGGGGACACGCATGGTCGAGCTACCACGCTACCAACGCATCCTCAACCCGACCGACGGCTCCCAGGCATCGCTGCGCGCGAGCGTCCACGCCATCTACCTGGCGCAGCGCCTCCAGGCGCACCTCGACGTGCTGGCGGTGGCCGAGGTGGACTACCACCTGGGCATCCACCTGAGCGAGGAGCTCGTGGAGCTGGAGCAAGAGGGCCACGCCGCACTGGACCAGGTGGAGCAGATGGCGCGCGAGCATGGGGTCTCGGTGGCGAAGCTCCTGGTCCGGGGCGAGCCCGGGCCGGCCATCCTGAGCGTGGCCGCCGAGCGGCAGTCCGACCTGATCGTGCTCGGCGCCCATCGGATGGGCGCGCTGGAGCGGGTGCTCCTGGGCAGCACCTCTCAGCACGTCAGCCAGCACGCCTCGTTGCCCGTGCTGATCGTCCGCGAGCAACCGAAGTCTTGAGTGCTGAGTCCTGAATGCTGAGCAAGCGGCTTGACCGCGCTGCCTGCTCCGGACTCAGACCAAAGGCCGTCCCGTCCCTCCGTCCTGTGCAAATGCATGTTCATGCCTGGTGGAAGTGTGGTATGATTGGCAGCAGCTTGGAGGGAATCATGCCGAGGCGGAGAACCACTCCGGAGACCGAACCCGAGCCGCGAGGGCAGGCGACCGCGCCGAGAGCAGGAACAACGCGCACCTCAGAGCCCACGTCGCAGCGCATGTCGGCGTTTGAGAAGGTCGGCGTGACCATGCCGAAGCACGTTGCCGAGCGAGCGCGTGAGCGAGTGCGCGATGGGGGTGCCCAATCCTTCTCGGCCTTCGTGAGCCAGGCGGTGAGAGAGAAACTGGAGCGGGCTGAGCTGACGAGCCTGCTTGAAGAGATGGAGGCGGAGTACGGACCGGTGTCCGCCGAGAGGTTAGCGTGGGCAGACAGCGTCATCGACCGGCTGCTAGCAAGGGGTTGACGTTCGACACCGGCGCGCTGATCGCCGTAGATCGCGGTAGTGAGTCCGTCAGAGCGTTGCTCACCCGGGCAGTGGCTCGACAGATACGGATCGTCGTACCTGCTGGAGCCCTCGCGCAAGCGTGGCGAGATGGATCACGCCAGGCGAGGCTGGCTGCGCTGCTCAAGAGCGACCTCGTGCTGGTTGAGGATCTCACCTTGGCCCGCGCTCAGGCGGTTGGAGTGCTGTGTGGGCTGAGGGATACCGATGACGTGATCGATGCGTTCGTCGCGCTGATTGCCAGACAGTACGGCGGCACGGTGGTCACCAGCGATCCCAGCGACCTCCGCAGGATCGATCCTGCCCTCGAGATTGCCACCGCCTAAAGTGAAGCCAAGTGGGATCTCCAGGCCGCGGTGGACGTGTCCTCACGAGCGAAACTGTGAGGGTTTCCCCCTGGCCCTGGTTTTGGGGAGAGACTGGTGCAGAGAGTTTTTCGGCGTGATGTTTTGGCATCTTAGCGCCAATCGCCGCCTGAAACCAGCAGTTGCCCGGTCAGTACACGAAGCCCGTGGTCTGTGACTCGTCCATTGCCAGGTCCACCCGCCGCCCTGAAGGGCGGGCCTGGGGGGCCTGGCGGTCAGAGGCCCGCCCTGATGG
>JACQUR010000547.1 GCA_016210245.1 Chloroflexota bacterium | reverse complement strand
GGCCATCCTCTCCGGCCTTCGCCTGAAGGTGCTCCCACCAACACTCGGCTCTCGAGAGGCCATCCTCGCCCGCGACGGCCTCTCCCCGTGACCGCTTATATCAAAACATCAGTTTGAGCGAGTCACCCTTGACACGGGCGTGCTCCTGGGTGTCAGGAACCAGGAGTTCCTGGCTGCCGCCGACCTTGGCTACTTCCGTGGCTACTGGAGCGTCTGGATCGCGGCGGAGTTCGCCCGGGTGCGCACCGAGTGGATCGCCCTGCGCGCGACCAGAGAGCTGGCGAGCCAGACGGACGTGAAGGCCCGCCTGGAGCGGTCGCGCGCCAAAGTGAACGCCCAGGTGGCCACTCTCGCCCGGGTCCTTACCCTGGTCGACTACCTCTCCGCCGCCGGTGCCGACCTCGTCTGGTTGAGTGACGACGACGACCGCCCGATCGTACAGACGGCCATCGCCGCTGGCGTCCCGGGCACTCTGGTGACTGATAACCGACGGGACTTCCCTCTCGGCGAGGTTCGCAATGGCATCCTGATCCTGAGCAGCGCCCCGTTCCTGGAAGCACTCTACCGGGCCTACCCCGAGGCCCCCGCCGCGATCGCTGCCTACCTCGGGCGCGCGCGGAGCAACTGAGAGCATCTCGATCGCTGCATCACGCCGTGCGCGGGTCGCGGACGCCGAAGGCCAGCAGGAGGGTGCTCACGGCGCTGAGCGTTGCGGCGAGCGCGAAGACGGCGCTGTAGCCAGCGCCATCGGCCAGCCACCCGCCCAGCAGCGGCGCGGCCAGGGCGAAGGGCACCATGGCCAGGCTGCCCAGCCCCGCGTAGGTCGGCCGGTCGTGCTCGGAGGCGAACTCCAGCAGGATCGCGAAGCTGGAAACCCCCACCCCGGCTCGGGCCATGCCCAGGAGGACGAAGACCACAGCGAACCCGCTGGCGTTAGTGGCCAGGAGGGCCAGCAGGCTCGCCGCCAGGGCGCTCAGGCTGCTCAGCGCCACGACCAGCTTGTGCCCTGCCCGATCGGCCACCAGGCCCAGGCCAAGCGTGGCGCCGGCCTCGCACGCCACCAGGGTGAGGGTGAACAGACCCACGTGGAGCTCGGAGGCGCCGAGCGCCTTGAGCGCGTACACGGTGTAGAAGCCGGCGCCCATGGTGAGGCCGGCAAAGCCCAGCCCGCGCCCGGCGAGGTAGCGAGCGAAGTTTGGATGGCCGGCCAGCACCGCCGGCAGGCGGCGCAGGTAGACCGCCACCGGTGGCGCTGGGGCGGCCGGCGGCACGCTGGGCTCGCGCACCAGGGCCAGGGCCACGAACGAGACCACCATGAGGGCGAAGCTGGCGCCAAAGCACAGCGCGTAGTTGAGCGGGAAGGGGTAGGCTGCCAGCAAGGAGCTGGCGGCGGCCGCCGCGCCGATCCCCAGCGCTCCTCCTGCTGCGCTGCTCAGCGCGAAGAACCGGCCGCGCAGGTGCCCGGGGATGACGCGGCCGATGAGGTCCAACCAGGCAGGAAACACCACTCCGCTCGCCGTGGACCACAGCAGGAGCAGCGCCAGCAGGGCAGCCAGCACCAGCGCCGGCTGGCTGGCCGCGAGGGCGAGGGTCAGCAGCGCGATCAGGAGCAGCGGGAGCCGCTCGAACACCGTGTACTTCAAGACGAAGGGCAGCTTGCGCGCGAGCCCCTCGACGTGGCTGGCGGTGAAGACGCCCGGCACGAACCAGCCGAGCGTCATCACGGCAGGCAGCGCGCCCAGGGCGAGGTTGGAGGCGCCGAGCCGCTCGGCGAAGGCCGGCAGGACCGTGGCGAGGGAGACGAAGCCAGCGCCGCCGAGGTAGAGCGCATTGTCGGCGCCCAGGGCGAGGGCGTTGCGCCACAGGTGCGCCGCCGCGAAGGCAGCCGACGCGCGCCCCGCTGCTGCTGCTGCTGTTCCTGCGCCCTGGAAGCCAGCCACGGTTCCCTCCCCAGAGCATTGTACCGAGCCGGGGGGAGGGAACGGATTCCTGTCGACGGGTTCTGGGAACGGATTCCACGGATGGAGCCCCGCTCCATCCGTGGAATCCGTTCCCAGCTTCAGCTAGCGCCGAGTGAGCGGGGCGGCCGGGGCCGCGTGATCGGAGGCTGCGCCGGCGACCGGGTGCTCACCGCTCGGCGTGACCACCACGCTGCCCGAGACGACAGACAGGCCGCTCGCGGGCGCGTTCATGGCCTCGTTGAAGGTGGTGCCCGTCGGCGTGCTGGCGACCGCGATCACCGGGTGGGCCGTGCCGCCTGCGAATGAGGTTGAGATGTAGTCGCCCACCATGCGCCCCTGGGTAGTGTCCGGCAGCCAGCTCAGCGCCATCGGCCCGGCCAGTTGCGTGCTCGGGGTCCAGTGGCTCCCGCCATCTGCAGACGAGACGAAGCCGACCGAGAGCTGGCAGGTGGAGATGCCGCAGGTCGACCTGGGGTAGTAGTAGTAGGTCAGCCCCAGGTGGGCGTTGCTGCCCGAGGTCGACCGGTCGACCCCGAGCCCGGGGATGAAGTGGTCCACCCCGCTTTGCAGCCCGTCGATTGGGACGCGGACCACCGACGACCAGGCGAGACCGTCGGTGGAGGTGCTCAGGACGATGTCGTTCGACTTGCAGCCGCGGCGGAAGCGGCAGTCCTGCCAGACCACGTACACCTTGCCCGAGGCGTCGATCTCGGCTGAGGGCAGCGGGCCCGCGCGCAGACCGCCGGCCACGGTGTGATCCCTCACCTGGGCGATCGTGGCCGTGCTGCTCCAACTGGCGCCGCCGTCCGTGGACCGGAAGGCCAGGATGGCCGTCTCGAAGGCGTTGGCGATGGGCACGATCACGGTGCCATTGGACTGCACCACCGGCTGGCCGCCCAGGCCAGTGGCGTTGTTGGCCGTCTTCCTGGCCGCGCCCCAGGTGAGTCCCCCATCCGTGGACGTGCTCATCTGGATCAAGTTGCCCGCGCCGTGGTCGTCCCACTGCACGTAGCAGTGGCCGTAGAAGGGGCTGGTGGAGGTGTTGTCGCACGCGACCCAGTTCTTGTCCAGGTCGCCGCCGGTCGCGACGATCACCGGGTTGCCCCACGTGGTCCCGCCGTTGGTCGAGCGGCTGGCCACCACGGCCACGCCACTGACCGATGGGCTTGCTGCCAACGCCAGCGAGGAGATCAGCCACACGTTGTGGGCGGCGTCATAGGCCACGGATGGGTCGCTGGCGCGGGCGTAGGTCCCGCCCTGGGCCGTGGTCAGGCCGGGCAGGAAGCCGTTGGCCCAGGTCCCACCGCCGTTGGTGGAGGTCGCCCAACCGACGTTGGTGGAGCCGCCATCGGTGAAGCGGCCGACCTGGAAGGCCGAGACGATAGTGGTACCGAAGGAGAACGTGTCCGGCTCGACCTCCGTCCTGTGCTGGCTGGTGGTGTTGGTGTACGGGTCCGTGCTGACCTGGGTAAGCGTGGCGGCCAGCGCCACCAGGGCCGAGGTCAGCGCCAGCGCCAGCGCCAGGGCCAGCGCCGTGAGGACGCGAGCGGGTTGGCTGGAGCGGGGGGGGAACGACGGCATCGACGCCTCCTTACGTTTTCGAGCAGCGAAACGCGATAATAGGCCAACCCTGCGGCCGGGCTCGACCCATTGTGGCTTCACCACCACCTACAACGAGTCGGCGAGGTGTGCTGTTATGTCCTCCCGCCTGCCCATCTTCGGCGACCCCAACCCTGCCCGGCACGCGCCCGGCTGGGAGCATGCTGGGAGCGCGCAGACTCCATCCCTGGGAACGGCTGGCCGCGATCCAGCCAGGCGCGTGCCGCGGCCTCGGCATGCAGTCTGCGTAGCAGAGCGAGGCCGGTGTGCTTCGGTTCACCCGCGGCTCCTGGCCGGTCCACGGTGAGGCCCGGCGGGCGGGACCTGGGACGCCTGGGCGAAGCGGCCGCGCGGCGGTACCTGGAGTCGCACGGGCTGCGCACCCTGGCGCAGAACGTGCGCACGCGCTATGGCGAACTGGACCTGGTCTGTCGCGCGGGGGAGGTGTTCGTGTTCGTGGAGGTCAAGACGCGCGCGAGCGGCGCGGCGGTTGGCCCGCTGGAGGCGATCTCCACCGCCAAGGCGGCGCGCCTGGTTCGGCTGGCCGAGGCCTACCTGGTGGAGCAGAGCGATGGGGAGGTGCCGTGGCGGATCGACGTAGTAGCCGTGGAGGTGGACCGCAACGGCCGGGTGGCCAGCCTCGTCCACATCCCCAACGCGGTGACGGGGCAATGAACGTCGCTGGACCTCGGCCAGGGGGGCTGGTTGGTGGAGCTGCCGCCCTGAAGGGCGGACCTCGGCCACGGACGGAGGAACCGGAGGTGGTGGCACGCCCCCCGATTGGCGGGGCCGCCGCCCTGAAGGGCGGACCTCGGCCACGGGCGCAGGAACCGGAGGTGGTGGCACGCCCCCCGATTGGTGGAGCTGCCGCCCTGAAGGGCGGGCCTCGGCCACCAGGTCCGCCCTTCAGGGCGGCAACCTCCAGAGTGGGCGCACCCCACCGGGCGGTAGCCCCGCGACTGCTGGGACTCGTGCTGGCCCTGGTGCTCGGCCTTGGCAACGCGCTGCCGGCCCTGGCCCAGCAGCCCACCCCCGAGCCCACGCCCCAGCCGATCCCGCTCGAAGAGCAGGAGCCGCGCAGCCTGCAGCAGTTGCGCCCGCCCGAGCTTGCCGCCAGGGCCGCAGTCCTGCTCGACGCCGAGACGGGCGAGGTGCTGTATGCCAAGAGCCCGCACGACCAGCTCGCGATCGCCAGCCTGACCAAGATGGTCACCGCGCTGGTAGCGGTCGAACGCGCTCCCCTGTCGCAGCCGATTCGGGCCACGAAGCTCTCGTACTCCGTGCCCTCGGTGATCGGCCTCGACCCCGGCGACACCCTCACCCTGGAGCAGATCCTCTACGGTCTGATCCTCAAGTCCGGCAACGACGCCGCCCTGGCGATCGCCGAGAACCTGGGCGGCAGCTCCGGCCAGGCATCCATCGACCACTTCGTCGAGCTGATGAACCAGAAGGTTCGGCAGCTCGGCCTCCACGACACCCACTTCGTCAACCCCAACGGCCTGGATGCCGACGGGCACTACTCCAGCGCCTACGACGTCGCCCAGGTCGCCCGCGCCTTCATGCGGGTGCCCATCCTGGCTCGGATCGCCGGGACGCGCTACTACGCCATCCCGGCCCCTCCGGTGGAGTGGATCTTCCAGAACATCAACGGCCTGCTCTATGGCTTCCCTGGCGCGGACGGCGTGAAGACCGGCTACGAGGACCGGGCCGGGCGGTGCATCGCGGCCAGCGCGACGCAGGGCGGCCATCGGCTCATCGCCGTGGTTCTCAACAGCGACGTCTACTACGTCGACGCGGCGAACCTGCTGCACTACGGCTTCACCAACTACGCCTGGCTGCTGCTCAACGCGAAGGCCAACCCGCTGCTCGACCAGCCCCAGCCGGCTGGCGAGGCCGCGCGCCTGGCCCCGGCCACGCAGCCCGAGCTGCTGTTCGCGCCCAGCCAGTTGGGCTCCCTCCAGACCCTGGTGCAGACCGAGCGCTTCGAGGAGCGGGTGGCCCGCACGGCTCAGCCGGCCAGCCCGACGGTCGTCGGCGAGGCGGATAAGCCGAGCCCCCTGCCGAGCGGCGGATTCGACTGACCCGTGGAGCGGCTGCAGAAGTTCCTGGCCCACGCTGGCGTGGCCTCCCGCCGCGCCGCGGAGGAGTTGATCCGCGCCGGCCGGGTGGCGGTGAACGGGCAGGTAGTCACCGAGATGGGGGTCCAGGTCGAGCCACGGCTCGACCGCGTGGCCGTCGACGGCCGCCCCATCGCCCAGCCCGAGCCGCTCTTCTACCTCGCACTCCACAAGCCGCGCGGCTACGTGGCCACCGTGCGCGACGAGCTGGGGCGGCCGACGGTGATGGATTTGCTGCACGCTCCGGCCCGCCTGTATCCTGTGGGCAGGCTCGATGCCGACTCCGAGGGCCTGCTCCTGCTGACCAACGATGGCGAGCTCGCCCATCGCCTGACCCATCCCAGCCACCTGGTCGACAAGGAGTATCACGTGCTCGTGGCCGGGGCGCTGCCCGAGGCGGCGTTGCGCACGCTGCGGCTCGGGGTCCAGTTGGAGGACGGCGTCACGGCCCCGGCCACGGTGGAGCGGCTGCGGCGCGAGGACGACGGTGCGACCTGGCTGCGGATCGTCCTCCACGAGGGGCGCAAGCGCCAGATTCGACGCATGGTGCAGGCAGTGGGGGGACGCGTGCTGCGGCTGATCCGGGTGCGCATCGACGGCATTCAGCTCGGAGGGCTCGAGCCCGGCCAGTCGCGCCCGCTGGCCGACGACGAGGTCGCGCGCCTGCGCCACCAGGTGGGGTATGGCCCGCGTCATCGCGATTGACGGCCCCGCCGCGGCGGGCAAGAGCACGGTCGGGCGGCGAGTGGCCGAAGAGCTGGGCTCCTTCTACTTCGATACGGGCCTGCTCTATCGCGCCGCGACCTGGCAGGCGCTCCGCCAGGGCATGCCGGTGGACGACGGGCCCGCGCTGGCGAAGATAATCGATACCACGGCCATCGAGGTCCGCCCGGCCAGCGTGGGCGATGGCCGCCTGGCCGATGTGTGGGTGGACGGCCAGGACGTGAGCTGGCAGGTGCGGAGGCCGGAGGTGGACCGCCACGTGTCGGCGGTCGCTGCGCACCCCGAGGTGCGAGCGGCGCTGGTCGAGGTGCAGCGCGCGGTGGCGCACCGCCAACCCACAGTAATGGCCGGGCGTGACATTGGCACGGTCATCTTTCCGGAGGCCTGCCTGAAGATCTTCCTGACCGCCAGCCCCGAGGAGCGCGCCCGCCGCCGCCTGGCCGAGACGCAGCCCGAGGCCGGGGCGGAGGCGTTCCAGGCCGTGCTGGAGGCCCTCCAGGCACGGGACGAGCTCGACCGAAGCCGCGAGGTAGCCCCGCTGCGCAAGGCGCCGGACGCGATCGAGATCGATACCGACCGCCTGAGCATCGACGAGGTGGTGCAGCGGATCGTCGCGCTGGCGCGGGCCAGGGCGTGTGGCGGGCAGTGACCGAACGGACCAGCCGTCGACAGGTGGCCGCCGGGCTCTCCCTGGTGACGACGGGGGCCCTGTTCACCGCCGCGGTCGTGCGGGGTCGGCTGAGCGGCCTCCTCGCACCGGCGCTGGCCTCCGTGCTGGCCGCATTCGACGTGCTGGCCATCCTGCTCGGCGTCGGCATCGCGGTGGTCGGGCTGGTGCCGCTGGTCCGAGCGCGCCGCCTGCGGCGGCTCGAGGTGGTCGCCCTGGTGCTCGGCGGCCTCGCGGCCGCGCTCGCCAGCGCAGTCCAGGCTGCCCTCTGGGCAGCACGCTGACTGGGGCAGGGTGGGGCAACCCGCAGAGGCACAGGCGGGCCGCCTGTGCCACCGATAGTAGATAGCCCGGTGGCACAGGCGGCCCGCCTGTTGAGCCGAAAGAAGATGACTCCTGCGTGCGGGCGCCGTCCTCGAAACACCAGGTCACCGAAATCACGATCATCGGTGATGAGGATGCGACCCTCGGCATGGGCAATGGCGAGGACTTCCTCGTCTGGCAGACCTGGCCCGTGGCTACGAGCGATCAGCGTGACATCGTGGCCGAGCGCCGCAAGGTGCGGGGCGAGGCGCGCGTCAGCACTCTCATCGACCATGAACTTCATGCGCGGGCGGCGCGATCCGCCGCGAGGGAGGTCCGGCGCGCCCGTGCTTGTTGGCGCTCTAGCTGGGTGTAGGCATAGGCGAGACAGGCCTTGACGTCCTCAATGGTGAGGTGGGGGAAGGCCTGGAAGAGGTCCTCCAGATCCGGGTTTTCAGCCAGGTGCTGGATCACTCGTGCTACGGGAATCCTGGTCCCTTTCACCACCGGCTTGCCAACCATGATCCTGGGATCTTGACTGATACGGTCCTCGTAGCGCAGTCGTTCGTTGGCCATGGTCGTCACCTCTCTATGCTCAGTGGCGTTGCGTCCTTGAAGCCTACGTGTTTGTATTCTAGCGCAAATGTACCAAAGAAGGCCTGCCAGATATCGGATTCGAGACCCACTCACGCCGGTTCCCACTGCGGGTTGGGACCGAAGAGCCCGTCCACCATCCCGACCTGGTAGGCCAGCCACAGGCCGAAGGCGAGGCTCAGAACGCCCGGGGCGTAGACCAGCCCGCGGTGGCCATACCAAGTCCGGGTGGTCGCTGGCGTCTGCTGCAGTTGATGGAGACAGCCGGCTTCTCCTGGTGGGGCGGGCGGGCGGGCAGAGACGCCCGCCCCACCGGAGCGGCCCGCCCCCACCGCTCTCGGCCCAGGGGCGCGCCTGGGTGCGCTCCGCCACGCGCCGTACGCGCCAGCAATCACCCGGACCTGGTAGCAGCGCTCAGCCCTTGTCGCCGAAGCGCTGCCGCCAGCGCTCGATCGCGGCGGGGTTCTTGATGAAGGTAGGCAGCTCGCCATGAAGCGCCCGCAGGACGTTCTGCGCGACCACGCGGTTGCCGGAGACGCGCTGGGCGAGGGTGTTGCTCAGGACGTGCGGGGTCAGGATGACCCGGTCGGGGTCCAGGCGGCGCAGCGGGCTGCTTCGCGGCAAGGGCTCGTCCTCGAACACGTCCAGCGCAGCGCCCGCGATCCACCCCTCCTCGATCGCCCGAACGAGTGCCGCCTCGTCGATCGCTCCGCCGCGCGAGGTGTTGACCAGGTAGGCCGTGGGCTTCATCGTCCGCAGCCGCGCCTCGTCGATCATGTGGCGGGTTTCCGGGATGAGCACCACGTGGACGGTGATGAAATCAGCCTCGCGGAGCAGTTCGTCCAGGGGCACCAGTTGGGCCCCGACGGCGTAGGCGAGCGCGGGCTCGACGAACGGGTCGGCCGCCAGCACCCGCACGTCCCAGCCGGTCAGGCGGCGGGCGACGTTGGCGCCGATGCGGCCCAGCCCCACGATCCCCACCGTCTTGCCGGCCAGGAGCGTGCCCAGGCTGGAGGGGCTCTTCCACTCGCCCTCGCGCAGGCGGCGCTGGTTGGCTATGAGCCGCTTGGCCAGCGCGATGATGAGCCCGATGGCCGACTCGGCCACGCTCAGGTAGTTCTCCGGCACCGGGCTGTTGACCACCAGGATGCCCAGGTCGGTCGCCGCGCCCGCATCGATCCGCTCGACCCCGATGGTCGGCTTGGCCACGATCCTGAGTCGCGGCGCAGCCTCCAGAATCCGGCGGGTGACCTGCTCGCGCGTCGAGACGATCGCTGCGTCGGCGTCGCGCAGCATCTCGATCAACTCGTCCTCGGTATAGGCCAGGTCGGGGAACTGGTCGACCGACCGTCCAAGCACCACCTCGCAGCCCGCCTCCTCCAGCGGAGCCTTGAACTGGGTATCGTCCCAGGGCCCCGGTGCCACCACATGCCAGCGTTTGCTCACGTCTTCCTCCACAATCTCTGCTGTCAGCTACGCGTCTCGAAGCAGGCCCGTTGCTGGTCGCACGGACTCCTCTGGCTCCTCGTCGATGATGATCAGCCCGGTCTTGCGGACCTCCTCCTCGATGATCTGCCAGACGTGGTCCTCGTACTTCAGGAACGCGGGGTCGCGCTTGACCCTCAGCGGGCGCGGGCGGGGAATGTCGATAGGCACCTCCTCCCGCACTCGGCCCGGGCGGGCCGAGAACACGATCACCCGGTCGGCCAGGTAGATCGCCTCGCCGATCTGGTGGGTGATGAACAGCGCCGTCTTCTGGGTCTTGCGCCAGATCTTCAGCAGCTCGGCCTGCATGAACTCCCGCGTCTGAGCGTCCAGCGAGGCGAACGGCTCGTCCAGCAACAGCATCTGCGGGTCGGTGGCCAGGGCGCGGGCCAGGTTCACCCGCTGCTGCATGCCCCCGGACAGCTCGGCCGGGTACGAGTCCTCGAACCCGGCCAGGCCGACGAGCTGGACGAACTCGCGCCCGCGCTCCAGCGCCTCCTTGCGATGCCGGCCCTGCAGCTCCAGCCCGTAGATCACGTTGCCCAGCACCGTGCGCCAGGGCAGCAGCGAGGCGTGCTGGAAGACCATGGCCCGATCCGGGCCCGGGCGCTTGATCTCCACTCCGTCCAGGCTCAGCGAGCCGCCAGTGATCGGCAGCAGCCCATCCACGCAGTTCAGGAAGGTGGTCTTGCCGCAGCCGCTGGTGCCCACGATGCACACAAACTCGCCCTGGTACACGTCGAGGTTGACGTGGTCCAGGGCTCGCAGGCGCTTGCCCGTGCGCCGGTTGGCGTAGTCCACGCAGACCTCGCTGGCACGAAGCTTGGCCGTACTCATACGGTGTCCGGGACTCTCACCGCAGCCACCATTGCCTCCTCATCTCAGGAGAGAGTGATGCGGCGACACGGGGCGCAGCCCCGTGTCGCCGCATCACTCTCTCCTGAGCTCAGCCCTCCAGCAGGAAGCCCCAGCGCTTACGGGCCGCCTCGCGGATGTGGCGGGGCGGGGCGTTGACCGGGGCGAACTGGTCGCGCCACTCGTAGGGCCGGGTGGCGTCGACGATCAGGCGCGAGTTGGTGAAGTCGCGGCGCGCCCGCTGGTCCGGGGTGACCCGCGGGTCGAGCGGGGTGGACCAGGCCTTCTTGACCACGTCCAGGTCCTCGGCCGGGTCCACGCGGGTACACATCGCCCAGAGCACCTCCTCCAGGTTGGTCGGGTCGATGTCGTCGTCCACCACCACCACGTAGCGGCCCGTGTAGGCAGTCGCGTGGCAGCCGATCACCGCGTGGCCCACCTGCCGGGCGTGGCCCGGGTAGCGCTGCGTGATGGCCACGGCCACGAACAGGCGCGAGCCGCCTACCTCGTGGCACCATGCCGCGGTGACGTCCGGGATGCCGGCTCGCTCCAGCTCGTCGCGCAGCACCGCGGTGCGCATGATGGCGCGGTAGCGCGACTGCTCGTCCGGCGGCTGCCCGGGGGGCGAGCCGAGGATGATCGGGTTGTTGCGCCAGTAGACCGCCTTCACCTCCATCACCGGCTCCTCGCGGCTGGCCGAGCCGTAGTAGCCGGTCCACTCGCCGAAGGGCCCCTCGACGATCCTGGTGTTCCCGGTGGCGAAGCCTTCGACGACGATCTCGGCGTCGGCCGGGATCGGCAGACCGGTCACTGGGCCCTTGATGACCTTCACCGCCTCGCCGCGCACTCCGCCGACCCAGTCGTACTCGCACAGTCCGTACGGTAGCTCGGTACACCCGGCCAGGAAGGTCAGCGGATCGCCGCCGAAGACCATGGCCACGGGGCAGGGC
>JACQUR010000539.1 GCA_016210245.1 Chloroflexota bacterium | reverse complement strand
CTGTGTACCAGGATTGATGGATCGTCGGTTTCGGAAGCGGAAAAACTAGCTGCAACTGGTCGAACTTCTTCCAGTTCAAGTTGGATTTCTGGCTCCGTCGCTTCAGAGCTTTGAACCACATTCGCTTGACCAGTCGGTAGCCGTAGTGGCCGTGCAGTACCTGGCTCAGCCAGGCGTATTGCTCGGGCACCTTGACGTGCCACCGCTTTCGCATCTTCCCGCGCAGCTCCTTCAGCTTGCGAGCCATCCGCGTCGCTTGGGTCTTCCGCTTGACTATGAACTTTCCACTTCGAGTGGTCCCACAGTCGTGGGTACATCCCAAGAAGTTGAAGGTCTCTGGGGGACTTCCCGTCTCGACCGCCGTCCATTCACCGCCCTCCAGGATGCCGGCCTTCAGCCATCGCTTGATCAGACGAAGGATCCTTCGGTCGGCGATCCTATGCTCCACCATCCGCACCAGCCACGCATGGTCGAGCGCGTCGAAAAAGGTGTGAATGTCAAAATCGAGCACCCAGTTCACCCGTTGCGTCATCAGCGCCTTGTCCCGGCTCGCTAGGGCCCCGTGTGGGCTGCGGCCTGGTCGGAAACCGTAGCTGAACCCGGAGAAGTCCGCCTCATAGAGGGCGTTCAAGACTTCGGCCACCGCGCTCTGGACGATCTTGTCTTCCAGGGCCGGTAGACCTAAGCCGCGTTTGCCACCATCGGCCTTCGGGCTATACACGCGCAGGGCTGGCTTCGGCCAGTCCTGCGCGCGGTGGACACGTTCGTGCAGTCGCTGGAGATTGCCTTCCAGGTTCTGCTCGTCCTCGTCCACCGTCACCCGGTCGACGCCCGGGCTCGCTGCGCGCCGGTGTCGCTTGAACGCTCGTTTGAGCGCCTCGACATCGACGTGATGCAGCAATGCTGTGAACCGGGCCTGGTCATCTCGTCTGGCCGCCGCGTTCACCCGCAGAAGGTGGGGCCGCAAGGGGCGCCAGCGCTGCGTCTGGCCCTTCGCCGCCTCCGGCGGGCTCCCTTCCAGCCGGCCTCGTTTCTCCATCCCCTCGTTCCCTTCGGCGACTTCACCGATACTCTGGGCCGGTCCGACTTCCGACCGGGATTCGACACCAGGCGACGGTCTTCCCTTCCCTGATGCCCCCGCTGGTGTCCAGCCAACGGACCCGGCGGGACCTCTTGGGTTCCGATAGCACCCGTAGGCACGTGACCTCCTCTTCGCCCCCGGCGGAGCAGCCGCCCTCTCGCATTTCGATGACGGCCATTCTGCCTTGCGAGTGCCCCTACCACGATGCGTTGTTTCTGGCGGCTCCCGAGATGACCAACACGCCCTTTCTACACGCGGACGGCAAGTTGCGCAACGCACTCAGTGGCCGCTTCCTTCTGAAGGCATGGATCGAGGACTATCCGCTCCGGCTCTGACCTCTTGACCTTGGTCGCCTAACACCCACACTGTCAAGTACCTCCGTACCATGCCTCACGAGGCGAATGGCACCCACGGATCAAGAACCTGTATCTCCCCACTTTGCCGCCAGTCGTCTGGCTGCTATCATGGCCCGAGCGTTGCACGAGTGGGAGGCGCGGCTGGTGCTGGCCAAGGTGACGACCTGCGCAGTGGTGGGGCTGGAGGGCGAACTGGTCCAGGTGGAGGTGGACATCGCCGCGGGCGGCCTGCCCAACTTCCTGGTGGTCGGCCTGCCCGACGACGCGGTCAAGGAGGCGCGCGAGCGGGTGCGGGCGGCGGTCAAGAACAGCGGGCTGGTGTTCCCGATGCGCCGCCTCACCGTCAACCTGGCCCCGGCCGAGCTGCGCAAGACCGGCCCGTCCTACGACCTGCCCATCGCCATCGGGCTGGTGCTGGCCTCCGCCCAGGTGGAGGCGGCGGCCGAGAACGTCTTGTTCCTGGGCGAGCTGTCGCTGGACGGGTCGGTGCGCCACACCAACGGCATCCTGTCCATGGTGGCCGTGGCGCGCGAGAAGGGCATCGGCACGGTGTTCGTGCCGGCCGCGGACGCGGCCGAGGCGGCGCTGGTGGAGGGGGTGCGGGTGCTGCCGGTGGCCACCCTGGCCGAGCTGGTGGCCTACCTGCGGGGTGACCTGGAGCTGCAGCCGGCGGTGCCGCGCCCGAGCCTGGCCCACGAGAGCGCAGCCCCTGCGGTCGACATGGCCCACATCCGGGGCCAGGAGCACTGCAAGCGGGCGCTGGAGGTGGCCGCGGCGGGGGGGCACAACGCGCTCATGAGCGGGCCGCCGGGCGCGGGCAAGACGCTGATGGCGCGGGCGCTGCCGGGCATTCTGCCGCCGCTGACCTCGGCTGAGGCGCTGGAGGTGACCAAGATCTACTCGGTGGCCGGCAAGCTGCCCGCAGACGAGCCGCTGGTGCGGCAGCGCCCCTTCCGCGCGCCCCACCACACCATCAGCCACGCCGGGCTGGTGGACGGGGCCGGGCCGGGCGGCTGGCCCCGCCCGGGCGAGATCAGCCTGGCCGATCGCGGGGTGCTGTTCCTGGACGAGGCCCCGGAGTTCGGGCAGCACGCGCTGGAGGTGTAGCGCCAGCCGCTGGCGGATGGGGTGGTGGCCATCGCCCGCGCCAAGGGGACGGTGACCTATCCGGCCAAGTTCATGCTGGTGTGCGCCATGAACCCGTGCCCATGCGTTCGCTAACACCCAAGTCTCCGCTGAACTCCAGCGGGAACTCGTGATCACCGTGCCTCTGCCCGAGGATAACGGCCTGCATGGTGACGGGCGACCCAAGGTCCGCCGGTTCCGTAGTCACCTGCTTGATCTCGGCAGGCGCCCCCGTGAGTTCAGACGCGAGCATGGTTTGACCCAGATGGAAATCGCTCGGGTGGTGGGCGCCGGGAGCGACGTCACGGTATGCCAGTGGGAAACTGGCACCCATGTTCCGAATGGACATCCACGCGAACGGCTTGTGGAGCTGCTGGAGGGACGGTTCTGGCACGCTCTCCGTGAGGTCATCATCGAGGGCGAGGGCATACCGGGGCGCTGGTGCGATGCGGCGCGCTGGTATCGGCGGGCCTCTCGCGAGCGAGCATCACGGGAAACCGTTGGCAGTATGGTGGCGGTGATACTGGACAACCTTCGGCAGGTCGATTCATCGGGCGTGCTGCGTGAGCGATACTGCGAGGACGATGGCAGCGGAGCGCGTGAATTGGTAGTTAGGCTTGTCCCCAATGTCCTTCGGCAGAGCGACCTCTGGCGCGTCGAGGATGCTGCCTTCGGCCTACGCTGGGTGGAGCTTGCCCACGGCATCCAACTGGATCTCAACCGCTCGCTGGCGCGTCAACTGCCTCTTGAGCTGCTTGAGCGAGCGATCAATGACCCCACGACTAAGTCGCTGGAGGCGCCGTTGCAGAGGTGACCGCGGGCCATAGGATGGTCATCCGTCGTCAACCACTGACGTGATCGTGCGGCCGATGACAAGCGCAAGGGGGCGGTCGATGACCGAGGGTTTATGAGGCTCCAGTCCAGCATGACCAAGGGACTACCTCTCGTGACCAAGGGACTCGCGGGTTTCACGCCTAGAACGAGATGAAGGGCTTTTCAACGCTCCGACGAGCGGGTCAAGATGTAGGCGCGCTTGATAGATCCGCATGTACCTTGGTCACAGTCCCTTGTCCTTTTCGGGTTGGCGCCCGTTTCGGGTTACGCAACTCTTGGGCTGGCGTGGGATGACGTCCAGAGATAAGCTGAGGAAAGAGCAGCGGGGTTGGGTGGAGTGCGTTTCTTTCTCAGAGCAGGAACTGAGCAAACCGCGGGATTTTGCGGTCGTGTGCGCGGCGGGGAATGGGTAGGGGGCGAGTGTAGGTGCTCGAATGAAAAAGCGCCCGGCCCTCAATAGCCGAGCGCTGCCGCCCATCCGCGTTGAGAAGTTACTGTTGCGTTCGCTCAGGGCAAGCTCACTTCGTCGAGGAAGCGAATTACAACTTGGCCTACGACTCCGGCCCGCTTCATCACCTCGGGTGGGATGGAGAAGCGACGGGCGTTGTCCATGGTATCCCATTCCGCGAGAACAGTGATCTCATTGGGGTTTTCCGCGCTGCGGAAGATCCGGATGGACTTGGCGCCGCTAGGGTTGGCGCCTTCGCTCTCCTCGAACACCTTCCTCCACTTGCCGTAATCCTCGACGGTCTGTTGGACTAGTAGGTATGCCATTGGGATGCCCTCCTGCCGTTAATTCTTGAGAGTACCGTGGTCGAAGAAGTTGGATGCGAGTTATTTAGTCTGCCATCTAGCCTCCTTACACCGTTGTCACCGGCCGGCACTGAAGCAAGTAGAGCTGCCCGCCGCGATAGGCGCACTCTACATCGACCGCCCAGCTCATCTTCTCTTCCAGGTCCAGCACCAGACGCGCGATCTCCACGACCTGCGCTTCTTCGAGCGAAGGACGTTCACGAAGAAAAAGCGGGACTGCAACCTCGCGTGTGCCGCCTAGCACTGCCACGGTCATCCGCCCCTTGTCGCCCGTCTCGCGCGAGAGGATGGCGACATCATCTTTGCGCACGACGTAGGTATCCGGCGTGACCGATCCGCCGACGATGCTCTCGCCAAGGCCCCAACTCGCGGTGATAACAATCTCGTCGCGTTGCCCGGTCACGGGATTGACGCCGAAGGCCACCGCCGACGCGTCGGCGATTACCAAATGCTGCACCAGAACGGCGACTCGTCCGCCCTCCGGCGCTAATCCCCGCTGGCGACGATACTCCCTAGCCCGTTGCGAACGGGCCGAAGCCCAGCAGCGCAATATGGCCTTCTCTACTTCCTCCACGCCTTTCACATTCAAGTAGGTCTCGTACTGCCCGGCAAAGGAAGCGAACGCGCCATCCTCGTCGGCCGCCGAGGAGCGCACGGCGACGCCCGGCTCCGCCTCACCGCAGAGCACAGCCAGTTGGCGATAGGCGATCGCAGTTTCTTCGCGCAGCGCGTCTGGCATCGGCCCCTCCTCGCTCCTACCAGCTTCCTCTACCCTCACCATCGCTAGATCGTAGGCCTGCGTGGTCAGGCAGAAGCCCGGCGGCACGCGATGGGCCTCGGCCAGGCGGCTCAGGTTGGCCGCTTTCCCGCCCACGAGCGACCGATCGCCGCAATTCGGCTTGCCTAGCCAGTGAATATACATTGTTCTTCCTTGCTCAGTCTCGAGTCGGCGCATTCTTGTAAGCCGCATCAAGAAAAGTCGCCGGTCTCATTCAGAGGCCTGGCGGCTCTAGCCTGCATCGCAGTTTGTTTTGGCCGCCGTCCAGTGATGAGCGTGAGCGAGCCAACAGCGTTCAGATCGAACCGCTCCACTGCCTCATAGCCGGCCTCGTGCAGCCACTCGGCGTAAGTTGAGAACGGATACACTTGGCCGCGGGCCGTGCGCAGGAGCAGGCCCAGCGCGTATAGGACCACGGCCCGCGGGCCGTCTTTGCCCTCGTTCGGGATAGCATCGACGATCGCCAACTCTCCGCCAGGCCGCAGGGCGTCGATGACACGGCCCAGGAGACGGCGGTTAGCTCCCTCGTCGAACAGATGGCACACGTTACCAAGGATCGCCAAATCGTATCCTTCTCCGACTGACCAGTCGACGGCGAACATATCGCCCGCGCGATACCGGAATTGCGCCCCGAGCCCAGCCGTTGCCACGGCCTCGCGGGTTACCGCTAAGACTGCCGGCAGGTCCAACGCTGTGACCAGGCACTCCGCATCGCGCGCCGCCAGCGCCCGACTCCAGGGTGCCGCTCCGGCGCCGATGTCCAGCACACGTAAGCTGGGCCCGCCAAGTCGATCGGCAGCGCGCTCGGCGGCGGGGGCGAAGAGCGTGGCGAGGAACTGCACTACATCAGGGTAGAAGGCCTCGGCGCCAGCCGAGGCATGGCCTGTGGCAGGCGGCGGGTCGCCCCTTACAACTTCGGCAAGGAGCTTCCAGGGCGCTCGGATGGCCGCAAGCTCGACCAAACCGGGCACGGCAGAACGAAAAACCTCACCCGCGTCGGCCTCGACCAATCCAAGGCCGGCCAGAGCCGCGATCAGCGCTCTCGCCCCTCGCTCGCTGATGGCGCAGTCGCGGGCCAGAGAAACCGCATCGGCCGGCCCGCTTTGCAGGCGCGCCAGCGCGCCCAGTCGCTCGGCCGCGTCGAACGCGGCTACCGCGCCGACGGCCTCGATTAGAAAGTCGATTCGTTCGGATCGCAACGCGTTCGTCGCATCATCGAATTTGGACAGATTCATTATGTGGCTGACCCACCTTTCAGAATCTGAGCGTGGCCATCGAGAGATAATGGCGAGCTGACAGGCGCCATGCAGACCGCCTGCTCGTCAAGCGGTCCTCCAGCTCCCCAGTTTTGTGGCTGGGGCGTTATGGCAGCACCGAGATGCGCACCTCGCCGGCGTCGCCGTCCACTTCAACGATCTGGCCGTCGCGAATGATGGCGGTGGCACGGCCGGTGCCGACGACGGCGGGAATGCGGTACTCCCGCGCCACGATCGCGCAGTGGCTGAGAACGCCGCCGGTGTCGGTGACGACGGCCGCGGCGGTCGCAAATAGCGGCGTCCAGGGCGGCATGGTGGTTTCGGCCACGAGAATATCCCCCGGCCGCAGCTTCTCTGCTTCCGAAAGCAGGCGGATGACCTTGGCCGGGCCGCGCACTTTCCCGGGCGATCCTGCGCTACCGCGCAAGATGTCGGGCGCCGTAATGGGCAATTCCGCCTGGCCGAACATTTTGCCGACGGCGCGAATGAAGGGCGAATCGGGCGGCGGGCCGGGCGGAAGCGTGCCCAGAACGGGCGGCTGAGCGACATGGCGGAAACTCTCGCGCACGGCTCGTCGCGCCGCGACAAGCGCTTGCCGGTCGGCGATGGTTTTTTGCGCAGCGAGGTCAGTGGCCGTCTGGCGCAGCTCGTCGAGCGTGAGGAAAAAGACATCGTCCGCCGCAACGAGCAGGCCGGCCCCCGCGAAGCGTCGGCCGAACTCGAGCAGCAGCCGGCGCGTATGGTAAACCTGTGGTTGCTCCTGCCAGAACTGATGGTCTTCCAGCAGGACCGTCCCGATCTGGGCCGCCGCGAGAAGCGTCTCAAACCGGCTCACCACCGCTTGCGGGTAGCCTTTGAGGCGCTCGCGCGCATCGGCCACCAGCCGATCGCGCTCGGCCGCGAGCTGTGCCAGCTTCTTGGCTCCGTCGTGCTCCGGCTGCGTCAGATAAGCACAAAGCGCATTGATCACCGGCGCGGGGTCCTCGATCCAGGACGGAGTATCCAGGCCAAACTTATCTGAGGGCTTGCCATACTCCGCCAGAAACCCCTCCAGCGCCGCCAGGAAAGAGCGGCCGGAGGCGGTGACTCCCAGTGCCGCTCGCACGCGTGCGGCGTCCCCCTGTGCGAACGCGCCGCGAACTTCAGAATCCGCGAGCGCCTTTCGGCTCAGCTCCCAGATAGCGCGGTCGGTCTCGAGGCTCTTGTTGTCGAAGCCTTGCAGCAGCTTGAAAGGCTCGAAGGTTCCGTCCTTCCCAAACAAATCGCGGTACAGCTCCTCGAACTGACCCATCGCGAGAGCACTGACGAAACCCAGGAGGAAGTGAATCTCATACAGTCGCTGGAAGCGCCGCAGGGCATCGGCCAGATGGGCATGAAGGGCCGGCATCGTAGCGCTGGCGAGGTCGAATCCCTCCAGATGGGCGAAGTGTTGTTTGATCTCGGGCAGCCATTCCTCGGCCCAAAGCACGCCGAGCCGCGGAAGGACGGCGGCAAACTTCTCCTCCGATCGCCTGGCGCGAGCTGCCAACTCCTCTGGCGAGGCAAACACTGGCATCATTCCGAAATAAACGTAGGTGTTGATCAGCAGGCCGCGCATGCCGACCACCGGCAGCTCGTAATATCTCGCCGCGGCGTTCCAGCCTGGCACCATGGCCTCCTGCAAGATGGAGGCGTTAAGCGGCGACATCTGGTCGGCGAAATGCATGTTCTCGCGTTCCCAGAACAGCCGCTGGTCATCTGGATTCTCCCAGACGACCGGAAAATCCGGCGGCGTCGGAATCATCCCGTCTGTCGGGATCCCGCCAGGCGGAAGGGTCGCCGCGCCACCACGCGTTGCACCGTCGTTTGCCATTCTTCTTATCCTCCAGTTGAGGTGGCCATTGAGTATTGCCAATATACAGCGATGCGATACCCGACTATGTCCCCTGATCGGGGTAATCTCTTGCCGAAGGAGGGAGTATTCACAGGCTAGAAAGAGGAATTGAATGGGCCAGCGAGTCAGCTCTTCGCGTCCGCCAGGTCATGCTCGACCATGTAGCGCGCCAGGGCAGGGCGGGAGTTGATGCCCAGCCTGGAGTAAATTCGGCGAATGTGAGCCGTGGCGGTGTGCGGGCTGATACAAAGGCGCTCTCCGATCGACGGGGCCGTTAGACCCTCGACAACCAGACGCGACACCTCCAGCTCACGGGGACTCAGCGTAGCGCCGGTAAGTACTGGCCCGCGGACCGTGCGAGGATGCGCCCCCAGTTTATGACACAACTGCCGAGCACGGCGAGCGTAACGCTGGGCGCCGATGCGCTCGAAAACTGTTAGACTTTCCAGGGCAGCCGCGACGACAGCCTCGCGCAAGGTACCGTCCGCGGCCACGGCTGCCGTGGCCCAGTCCAGGCGAGCCCGCGCGGCCTCAAACGGTAACTCCAAAACTTCTAGTCCTTCGATGGCTCGCGTCAGACAGGCAAGAGCTGCGCTACGCTCGCCGGCCCCCAAGCGCGCGAGGCCCTCGACGCGCGCGGCCAGAGCGGAGGCGTAGCTGATCTGCCTCGCCTCAAACCGGTTCGCCTCATCTTCCGAATAGGAGCCTAACGCCTTGAGTTGGCGTACGATCTCCATAGCTCTCTCTGGTTGCCCGGCCGCGACGTATGCCTCGCTCACCAACGTTGGCCAGAACGCGGCGCCAGGCGGAGGCACCATCGCGGTTAGCGAAAGCCGGCCGTCCTGGTCAAGGCTGCTGATGGCAGCGAGCGCCGGCATCGGTTGCCCTCGTTCGAGCGCCAGCAATAGTTCGATGATGGGCAAGAAAACGAGGACATGGCGATCGCTCGTATGGCCGTACGTGGCCCGCGCCTCGGCGACGCACGCTTCCGCTCCGGCCAGGTCACCACGTAGGGCCATTGTCAGCCCCCGCAAGCCAAGGAAGTACGTCACGGCGCGCGTATGGCCAACACGCCGAGCCAGCGCAAGCCCCTCGCCAACACGACGGACCTCTTCATCCCAATTCCCTGCGAAAAAGTGTACCCAACACATCCAGAAGCGAGGGAGCAGCTCGATCGTGACCCCGCCCAGACGTCGCGCGAGGTCCAACGCTCTTTCGGCGAGCTGTCGTCCGTAACGATGTTCCCCCAACAAGAGCGTAGCCAACGTCATCCGGTCAAGCGCGCCGTGCGCCAGCGAGAGATTGGCAGCCGACTCGGCGACGCTCAATGCGATCGAGGCCTGTTCACGAGCTGCGATGAAATCCCAGCTGGAGAGGCAGACGTTCGATTCGGCGATGCGCGCCTCGGCCTCAGCCCTTGGCGATGTCAACTGTTTGGCCATGGCCAGCGCCGCGTCGGCCGTGCTAGCGGCCTGCGATATGTCGCCCACCCGGTTACATATCGTGATCTTGGCCAGGTAAAGTCCCAGCAGTTCCGACGAGGGGCCCTCCTCGGCCAGCGCCGTCAGCCCGCTCTCCAGAAAAGCGCGTGCCGCATCGAGATGGCCGCGATCCCATTCCGCCAGCGCCAGCGGCCGGCAGAGGCGGGCGATCGCGAAGACCTCATTCCGCCGTTTGTACTCTGCCAAAGCCTCCGTCCAAGCCGCTACGGCCGAGCCGAGCTCGCCGGCCCGCTCCCAAACGTCGCCCAGCGACTCCAGTAGCTGTGGGAGCTGCCGACCGATGTCAGCCGTCTCGCTTCGCGGGTCCTTCACAGAAAGATCGCTCCTCACCAGGGCCAACGCCGCCGCGAGATAGCGCGCGGCTTCATCATTAGCGTAGGTCTCGCGGGCCCGCCCGCCGGCCGCCAGGAAGACTTCCAGCGCGCGGCTCTGATCCACGTCTGTTCCAGCACCACGGTAATGATGCGCCAGGCGACTTAGAGCCTGTCCGTTCATAACCGCGGGGTCTGGCCTCGTCACCTCCAAGACCTCGATCACGGCAGCGTGCAGGTGGCGGCGAGTTATCTCTGACAGATCGGCGTACGCGACTTCCTGGACCAGCGGATGCGTGAAGCGGTAGGTCACCTCGCTTCCCGTCATTTCTTCGCCCACTAACCCCAGGGTCAGAAGACGTTCCAACGCCCTTTCCAGCGCCGCACCATGCACACCGCTCCCCACTGCCAACAGATCATAAGGCGCCGGGCCGTCTGCCACGGCAATGAGATTCAACACGGTGCGCTCCTGCTCCTCCAGTCGCTCCAGCCGCTGGCGCACCAATTCGCGCACGCTCGCCGGCAATGCCTGTCCGGCGCCCGGGCTCAGCTCCCAGCCATTTACCCCTCTTATTAACTGGCCGCCCTCGACCAAGGCGCGGACAAGCGCCTCGACATACAGCGGCGTACCCCCGCTCCGCGCATTCAGCATTTCCAGCAACGCCCCCGGCGGATCGCCACCCAGCCGCTCGCGAGCTATCGCTGCCACTTCCTCGGGGCCTAGGCGAGAAACCTTAATCTCCTCCGCCAACCCGGCGCGCTGCAGCGACTGGATCATAATCCGCAGGCCGCGGGTGAGATCGAGCTGCGGCGTCGTGCAGGTGGCCAGCAGCACGGCCCTTTGTCCGGCCATGCTGCGGGCCACATAGTGGAATAGCTCCAGCGAGGCGGCATCGGCCCATTGCAGGTCATCCAGAAACAAAACCAGCGGAGATTGTTGCGCCAGCCGCTCGACGAGGCAAGCCACGCTCTCGAACAGGCGCGTCTTTTCCAGCGCCGGATCGCCCAATGACTCTGGTGGCGGAAAACGCAGCCCGCCGAAGAGTCGACCGAGATCGGGCAGCCCGCCGGTCAAAGACAGCCGCCGCGGCGGGTCAAGGGCGCGCAAGAATGGACCAAAGGTCCCGGTGAAAGGAGCGTAGGCCAGATCGCCTTCGACCGAGTAAGCCCGGCTTTGCAATACGCCAAAATCCCGCGCCTGAGCGATGACCAGCGCTTCTTGAGCCAACCGCGTCTTGCCGATGCCGGCCTCGCCGGTCAAGAAGATGGTGCCGCCCCGGCTTTTAGCAGCGCGAGTTAGCGCGGCGGTGAGGCGCTGCATCTCGCCGGCGCGGCCGACGAGATTAGAGTCGGCCTCGGTCGATTTCGCGGATGAAGTGTGGCTGTTCCCCCGGAGCCCGGGCATCCCTGGCCTCCGCGATTCCGCAAGATTCCCACTGCGCTTTGGTTAGAGCCGACGTCTTCAGGTGCAGTTTACCAGAGCTGTGGCGAGTTAGAAAGAGCGCGTAGCCTGTTTTAGGTATCTTCTCAATAACTAGGGGGAGGGGTTAGGGTCCGCTCCAGGAGGCGTCCAGGCGGAGGTCCTTGGCCCGGGCGGCGATGAGGGTGTCTAATCCCGGCAACTGGTAGGCTTGGGCGACGCGGTCGTGGAGGTAGGCGTAGAAGCTGACGCCCAGCTTGGTAGCGGTCGCCGCCAGCGTTTGGAAAGTGTCCCAGGCCTTGGCACCGGTCTCGGTGCGTGGCCCGAAGCTCACGTCGCGCTTGCGCACGCGCTGGCGTGCTCCCAGTTCGGCCGGGTTGTTGTGCAGCGGAAGCTCCGGGTGGTCCAGCACCCGCAGCAGCGCCGTCTGCTTGGCCCGCGTTCTAGCGATCCGCTCGTCCAGCGCGGCGTAGCCCGTCTGGGTGGCAAACAGGACCTCGAACTGCACCCGGAGCCGCTCGCGCTCCTCGGGGGTGGGCGCCTGCCGATAGGCCAGCAGCGCGGCGTAGTAGTCCCAGAACTGCTTCATGAACGCGTCGAGCACCTGCTGGTGGGGGGCAAAGCAGGGCAGCAGCTTGTGGTAGTGACGGGCCTCATGCACCCAGCACAAGGCCAACTCCCTGGTCAGCCAGGTGAACTGGGGAGCATCGTCGCATACCAGCACCTCCACTACGGGCACCTCGTCCTGCGCGTGGTAGGCGGCGACTGCCGTGGCGTCCAGGATCCATTTGCGCTGCTGGGGCCCCAGAGGGGGCCGCACCGCCTCCAGCACACCGAGCATCGTCGCTTCGTCCAACACCTGGTCCCGGGGCAGCGTGGCGAGCTGCTGCCGTGTCCGCTCCGCCAGCACCCCCGCCAGCAACCGCTCCGCCTCGGCGTTCAGCAGGTAGGTGCGGGGGCGGCTCAGGCGCAGCACGTCGTGTACCGTCTGCCGATCCTTCGCCGCGGTGGTCTGGTAGCTGGTGTAGAGCGGGTTGCAGAGGAGGTGGCAATGGTGGTTCTGCCCGTTGACGCGCGTGCTCGTGTCATCCAGGTGCTGCCAGCGGCTGCTGCGCAGGCCCGCCTCCCGCACCGCCGCGTGC
Source organism: Chloroflexota bacterium (assembly GCA_016210245.1). Classification (GTDB taxonomy): domain Bacteria; phylum Chloroflexota; class UBA6077; order UBA6077; family JACQUR01; genus JACQUR01. Next base: position 10,490 of record JACQUR010000539.1, on the reverse strand, counting down.
TCGGCGTGGAAGCGCTCCTGGTCCTGGATGAGCAGCTGCGACACCTGCCCGGCGGACAGCACCACCCCCATGCCGCGGAACAACTCCAGCAGCTTCGGCTCGCTCACGTTGGCCCCGTAGGCCAGCACCAGCGCCAACGCGTTGATCCCCGGCCCGAACTGCCCGTCGTAACCCCGCGGCAGCGAGGCCAAGAAGGTCTTGCCGGCGCCCGGCGAGGAGTACTTCTCCTTGTGGAACAGCACGTTGTCGGTGCCCACGACCAGATCCTGGACCACCACGTCCTCGTACCCCTTGAACTCCGCGTCTTCGGGCAGCAGGGTGGGATCGACGGCCAGCACCTGCTCGCGGTCGATGCGCAGCGTCTCGGTCTTCTGGCTCTTCGACCGCTCCTTGGGCACCCGGCGCTGGCGCTCCGAGGAGTAGTCGGGCGGCAGGGACGGAGGCGGCGGGGTGTTGCCTTTGATCGTCGGCTTGCCCTGTTCCCCCTTCAAGCGCGCGATCTCGTCCCGCAGCCGCTGGATCTCCTCCTGCGCGCTCCGCAGGGCAGCGGTCACCTCGTCCACCAGATTCAGCAGCCGGACGATACACTGGCGGGCACGTTCGTCCTGGATGCCCGACAGGTCCACGTCTTCCAGCATGCTCCGCTCTCTCGCCTCGCTCGCCACCGTGCTGCGGCAATCATACTCGCCCGCGGACTTTCAGGACAGCACCGCCCCTCGGAACTACCCCGACTTATTGAGAAGATACGGGGGACTCGCTTCCGCGCCTCGCCCACCCTAGCCGCGTAGACCTCCTGCGGGACGACCGTGATTTTCGCTGCCATCGTACGTAGCCAGGGCCTCCTCCAGCAATTGCGCCGCCGACGCCGCTTCGAGGTGCCCGCGCTCTACTAACAGCGCCACCCGCTTGCGAAGCTCGTGTTCCGTTTCGCTCATGGCCTCTGCCGCCACGGCGAGATCAAGGTCGGGACGCGCCAGGAGCTTGCGGCCCCTCGCCCGCAGTATTTCCGCCACGAAGGTGCTTGCGTCAACTACCCGTTGCATGTCGCTCTAGGCGATCCTGCCGCGGCGTCGACGGTGCTCCGGTAGAGGTTGCTTCAGGTCGTAGAGGCGACTCAGTTCCTCCTCGGAAAGCCCAGCCTCGGTTAGCACCCGCTGGGCGGTCTGTTCCAGGCGCTCCAGCGCCTGCACAAAGCTCTCCTGCCGGCTGGCGCCGGTCGGGATGTAGAAGCCTATCGTCTGCCCGTGCCGCTCGACGGCCAGTACCTCGTCGCCGCCAAGGTACTGCGTGGCATGGTCGCGGAATTCGCGGACACCCACCCGCTTCATGGCAATCTCCCTGCAGTGACCACTTGTGGCCACATCATACCACGCATCTTGAAGACGAGCGACTCGCGCAGCGCGGGGACGGCGGCTATTCCTGCCAGGAGGTAGCTCAGGGCGTAGTCCTTCTCCAGCACGACCTGCGGCTTGCTCACGGCGCGGGCTGCTGCCGCTATCCGCAGCCGAAGCGGCCGCAGCGGAGGCGTCCTCTTATCGGCCATCGTGCAGGTTCTCGATGACGCGCCAGGTCGGATTGTGACGGCCGCGGGCGGGCCGGCCGGGGTCGAGCGGCGAATCGCCCTTGGAGGGATAGGATCGGAGCGGGGCCAGCACGTCTGCCGTCACCCCCAATTCTTCTAGCGCCCAGCCGAGCCGCTTCACCACCACCGCGATGTCGAGACGCACCGCGTGCTCTACCAGGCGGTGGACGTCGATGTCCTTGAGGTGGGTCTCAAGGATCTCCAGCGCCACGGAGAGCGAGCCGAAGATGTGGAAGTGGTGGAAGGCGTCGAGCAAAGCCCGCTCGCGGTCGAACATGGGCACCTGGTTGCGCTCGTTGACCCAGACCTGGGTGACGCCGAAGAAGCGCGGCCTAGCAATCGCGACGAACTCGTAGCGCATGCCAGCCACGCTCCAGACGGGACGGCTGCCGTGTCCGTCGGCTTCGTCGGCGGGTGGGAAGGTCCGGATCGGGGACGACAGCGTCACGGTGGTTGGGAGCTGCTCGGTCAGCCCCCAGTGCTGGAGGGCCGACCAGTGGCTGATGGCCGACGGACTGACGATGGCGGCGCCGATGGCGAAGGGATGGGCCTTCGGCAGCCTGGTCACCGGATCGTTGATCGCGTACAGGCCCTTCTTAATACGGGTAAGCCAGCCTCCGGCCGCCAGGCGGTGAAGCAGCGTAATGGTGTGGCGCGGGCTGAGGCCAAGCGGCACGCCTGCGTCGACGGCCTGACCTGCGCTGAACGGATCAGCTCCCGCTGCCTCAAGGCCAGTAATTAATTGGACGCCCGCAGTCTCGCCGTAGCGCCGGGAACCAGGCGATGTATATGATAATGTAGGCACGATGACTTCCTAAGACATGTTGACAACACGATCATATCACCCCTCGGAGCTCACTGCAACCACACGCAGGCCGATCAACCCTCACGATTTCGGGCTTGGAAAACCCCTGCGGGCGACAGACTCGGACCAGCCTCTGCAGCGTGGTGTAGTTCTGACCATCACGGGTGCCCCTGCGGCTACTATGGGGACCCCCAGCGGGCCTGCTCCTGCTCAGGGAGCCTTGTCAGCAAGTACCAGAAGCGGATCTCCGGGCCCATGCTCGACCGCATCGACATCCACGTGGACGTGCCCCGCGTCGCCTACGAGAAGCTGGCCGGGGACGGCCAGGGCGAGACCTCGGAGCAGATCCGCGCCCGGGTGGAGGCCGCCAGGGAGAGGCAGCGCTCCCGCTTCCGGGGCACCAAGCTCACTTGCAACGCCGAGATGGGGCCAGCGGACATCCGCAAGCACTGCTCGGTGGACGGGGCGGCGGCAGGCATCCTGAAGGCCGCCGTCGCCCAGATGCACCTCTCCGCTCGGGCCTACCACCGCATCCTCTAAGGTTGCCCGCACCATCGCCGACCTGGAGGGCGGCATGCAGATCGGCCCCGCCCACGTCGCCGAGGCCGTGCAGTACAGGCCGAGGAGTGGGGCGTGAGCTCAGGCCATCTTCTCTCGCGCGACCAGGCCCGAGCGTCGGGCCAGTGAGGCGGCCTCGGCCCGGCTCTTCAGGTGCAGGCGGTCCAGGATCTGGCCCATGTGGAACTTCACCGTGGGCTCGGAGAGGCTGAGCGCCGCCGCCACCTCCTTGTAGGGCATCCCCTGGGCAACCAGGGTCAGCACCTCCATCTGGCGGGGTGTCAGGTCCCATAGCCTGTCGCTCGCCGAAGGAGCCTCGGCCGCTCGGCGGTCACCCTGGCGCACGAGCCCGGCCAGGACTTTCCCGGCCAGTCCCCGCGCCATGGCCACCTCGCCCCGAGCCACCTCCGAGAGGAGGTCGAGCATCTCGTCGGCGCTCGTGTTCTTGAGCAGGTACCCCGAGGCCCCGTTCTTGATGGCCGTGAAGAGGTCCTCGTCTCCGGCCGACACAGTGAGCATCACGATCTTGGTCTCCGGCAGCTCCACGTTGATCAAGCGCGCGGCCTCCAGCCCGTCACGCCGGGGCATGTGGACGTCCATCAGGATCACGTCCGGGCGCAGCGAGCGAGCCTTCGCCAGCGCCTCCGTGCCGTCCCCGGCCGTGCCCAGCACCGTGACGCCGCGCGCGACCAGCAGGTTGTGCAGCCCTTCGAGATACAGGGCGTCGTCGTCCACCAGCAGCAGCTTCAACTGCCGCAGCCTTCCGATCCTTCCCAGGGGAAGCCGGACGGCGATCTTCGTCCCCTGCCCCGGCGCCGAGACAACGCTCAGGTCGCCCCCGAACTCCAGCGCTCGCTCCCGCATCATGCGAAGGCCGAAGGATGGCCTTCCGGAGGCCGGCGCCTCCCCGGGGACGAAGCCCTGGCCGTCGTCCTCCACGGTCACCTCGGCCTGGCCCGAGTCCAGGGCGAAGGTCACCTTCACCCCCCGCGCGCCGGCATGCTTGCGGGCGTTGGTGAGGGCTTCCTGGACTATGCGGAGCAATTGAACCTCGGTGGTCGGCTCGAACAGCCCCTGGCCCGCCTCCGGCGGCGCCACCAGCTCCGTCCGCAGGCCGGTGTTCTCCTCGAACTGCGACAGGTACTCCTCCAGGGCCGGCAGCAGGCCTCGACCCAGGAATACACCCGTCCTCATGCCCTGGATGTATTCCCTCGCGTCCCCCTGAGCGCTTTGAGCCACGGTGACGAGCCGCGCCAGGAGCTCACTGGCGCCGTGCGGCTGCCCCTGAGCCAGCAGCTCGAGCGCGGCCTGGCTCTGGTTGCCGGCGTACCCCAGCACCTGGCCCAGGCTGTCGTGCAGCTCCCGCGCCAGGCGCTCCCGCTCCTCCAGCATCGCCAGCGCCCGCTGCTGCTCCAGCAGTTCCGATCGGGCTCGCCTCCGCTCGCTGATGTCGTGCATCAGGACGACCCGACCGACCATGGCGCCGCGGCGGTCGACCACCGGAGACGCTCTAACCTCCACCTCTTTCTGCCCATCGCCGCTGTCGATGGCGACCTCCGACCACGCCACGGCGGGCTCGCAACAGAGCGAGACGAGATCCGGCCAGGCGGCCAGCGCCTGATCCGCCGGCCGCCCGATCGATGAGGCGGACAGCGACCCGAGCATCACCTTCGCTGCGGGGTTGAAGTCCACGATCCGGTTCTGGCTGTCGAGGGAGATCATGCCGTCCCTGATGCTCTCCAGGACGGTGTCCCGCGCTACCGGCGCCAGATCGAACAGCTGATACCTGAATAGTCCCCAGGCTATCACCATGCCAGCCGGGGTGAAGGAGACGGGCGTGAGGTCGAAGCGGGGGAGGGGGGCAAGTCCCAGGTTGTGGGCGACGTTCACCGCCACCACCAGCAGCAGGCCGACGAGCAAGGCGAGCGGCTGTCCACGGAACACTCCCCGCGACCTCAGGAGCGTCCCGCCGAGCAGCGCCAGGGTGGCAAGCAGCAGAGCCCAGGAGTACGCCACGAAGACCCAGAACCAGGGGCCGCGGGAGAGACGTATCACCGAGAACGGGCCGTCGGTGTCCAGGAACACGTCGCGCCGCAGCAAGCCGTGCCAGCCGTCCGTCCACGCGAGCAACATCGTGATGATCGGGATGATGGACAGAAGAATCAGCCGGTTCCGAGTCAACCAGGCGGGACGGCCTGAGAACTGCAAGCCCAGGGCGAGCCACACCACGGGGGAGCCGGAGTACAGCAGATACTCCACGTTGGCCCAGAACAGCTTGGTGGATAGCTCTACGCCGGCTATCTCCAGGGAGTTGCTCAGCGACCACGTCGCGGCGATGGCCATGATCGCGACAAACTGCCTGGCACCAGGCACCGAGCGATGCCGCCAAGCGTAGACACCCATCGCCCCCGTGATGGCAGCCGACGCGACGAGGACCCAGATGAAGGGTGTGTACCGGTAGCCCATCGTCCCCCCGGGCGACCCAGCGCAATCCGACCCGCCTTCGGCCGAGCGGCCGGCTGCCGAAGGTGCAGTGTGTCGGAGGAAAGCAGAGGGGTCGGACAGCTCCCGCGCCTGCGTGCAAGGATAGCACCTTCGTGCAGGCTTGCCAACAGACAAGTTGCGCGGCTGCGCGGGCAAATTCCGCGCGCTACCGTTGGACGCGCGGGCAACTGGGAGGTCGAGGATGGGGGAACCGTTTGGGCCTCGGAAGCGATGGATACTCAGCCTCACCCCTGTCTGAAGCGACGGCGTGGCGAGGGGCCACGGGCAAGGATAGATCCTCCCGGTGGCCCCCGCGTCGCAGATGCCGAGCTATTTCAGCTCCACATCCACCGTCTTTGTGGTGCCGTCGTCCAGGCCGACCGCCAGGTTCAGGGGGCCAGCCGACATGCCCTTGGTGCTCAGGTTGTGGCAGTGAAGCCCGGGGTGGGCACGTTGCCTAGGGTGTAGACACCCCCGTCGGTGACGCCGGTGATGGCGACCGTTGGCGCCGTCGTATCAACCGTGCCGACGAATGGATGTGGGGGAAAGCTGGGTGTCCCAATCCGGCCGCCTCGCGAGGAAGACTTGGCGGAGATGATAAGGCAGCGGGACATCCGGGGCAACCGGACGTACCTCGATTTGGAGTGCGGCGGCCGCAGCCGCCGCTTTCGTTCGCGCCCTTCCGAGCGTCACGGGAGAGCGCTGGTGAGGACTACCCGCGTCGCCGTGGCTCCTGCGGGAGGGCGAGCCCGGCGGACACCTGAGAGTGTCAGCCGGACGAGCGAGTCTCGGCCAGCAGCCTTGCCAGATCCTCTCGTATCTCCTCCGGAGTGTGGTGAATGCCGGGGCCCAGTCGACGACGGGAGAGCTCGTCCATCATGTCGTAGAGAGACAGACCGGTATCCTCGGCCGCCCGAGCCATGGTGATCTCGCCCTCCCGGTAGCGCCGGATCGCCCTCTCCAGACGGTAGGAGCGAACGCTACGGACCAGCATCTGCCTGGCCACATCGGCTTTGTCGAGCCCCTCCTCCTCGGCGATGGCGGCCAACTCCTCGCTCAACTCCTCGGGTACCCGTATGTTCAACTGTCGAGTTCTTGCCATGGTGCCCCCGCCTCCAACCTCTCGCTACTCGCCACTGCGGCTCAGCAGGCGGTCCATCTCGGCAGCCTGCTCCTGGAGTTCCAACAAGGAGGTTACGCTCTCGTGGCGCACCAACACCCCCATGTCCAACGCCCTCTCGATTGCGGTGGCGTCTGGTTTGCCCCGCAGCTTCCCCGCCGCGACCGTCTCCTGGTACACCGCTGGCGGGACCCCTACGGCGCCGAGGATGGCTTGGAGAATGTGGAGCGCCGTCAGCTTCGCGAAGTACACGAGCGGGCCGCTGTCCGCAAAGGCTGCAACGTCGGCCACAGCCCTCCTCCGGTATCGTCTGCTACCTTTCCTAGCATAGCGGAGACTCGGGCGTATTTCAATCCCATGTGGGGGTGGCGTGGGTCAGCACAACGCCTCGCCAGGGGAGCCCACCGGCGCAAGCGCGCCCGCTCGTGCTGACTGCTGCTCGTCCCAGGGGACTGGAGGCGTGGAGTAGAAGGCGAACTGCGCGGCCGCAACGGCGCGCTGGATTCGATGTCGAAGGCCATTCAGTCCCACCGTCTGCGAGCCGCGCCCGCCCCGGCCGCCGAGCTCTTCTGCGTCGCGGGAAGGGTGAACAGCGAAGCGTGAAACCGTACCTCTTTCACGCTTCGCCCTTCACCATCTGGACGGTCGGGTCCGCTTACGGGATCCCTGCCATCAGCTTGGCCGCCTTGATCAGGATCGCGGCTTCCTCGGGTGTCACCGTCTTGCCCGTCTGGGCGTTCACGTGATTTATGAAGGCATTCGCCGCCCCCGTGGTCGCGCTCGGGTTGCCCCTGTTGATCGCCCGCTGGATCGAATTCAGCTCGCTGGTCATGGAGCTGGCGACGCCCTGCTGTGCGACGTACTGGACGACCAAGACCGACGTGGTTTCGGCCGTCGGTTGTGCCACGGTCAGTTTCCCGGGGGCATGGGTGATGGCGTAGTTGCTCAGTCCAGAGCCGACCGCCGCGCTCGGCACGATGTCGTAGGGAGAGCCTGCGACATCAGCGGTGTCTACCGCACCCGCGCTGGTTAGCGTCACGCTGGTAACCGTGTCGCCGTTCACCAAGCCGCTAGCTGTGAACTCCGTACCTGCGAAGGTCAACGTATACCCATACGGCTTCTCGACGTCGTCTGCCTTCACCTCGAGGGGAGCGGGGGTAATGCTCAAGGTCGAGTCGGTCGCTGTCACCAAGTAGTTCGGGTTGCTCCCAAGGCTGACCGTGATCGGGTAGGAGCCCACACCCGAGAGCGCCTGGGGGGCGGTGGTGGAGAGGCTGTAGGCGATGGGGTCTCCGCCCTCCACGGCCCCGGTCACTACCGCTGTGAGCTCAGGGTTGGCATCCCCATAGGTCTTGGCCTTGGCATCGGCCACCACTGTGGCTGCCCTGGCATTCACCGCCAGGCTGCTATCCGTCTTGGTCACCACGTAGTTCGGGTTGCTCCCGAGGCTCACGCTGATCGGGTAGGAGCCTATCCCTGAGAGCGCCTGGGCGGTGGTACCGAGGCTGTAGGTCAGCGTGTCGCTGCCCACCGTCCCAGTGACTGAGGCTGTGAGTGATGGGTTCTCATCCCCATAGCTCTTGGTCTGAGGGTTGGCCACCACCGCGGCAGGCTTGGCAGAGATGCTAAAGCTCTGCGATTGCTGCGGAGCCGCGCCGTAGTTGCTGTTGCCCGCCTGGTCTGCCAGCACGGTGCAGGTACCGGTGCCCACGAAACTCACTGCTCCTGTGCCGGACACGCTGCAGACGGAGGGACTGCCTGAAGAGAAGGTCACCGTGTTGCCGGACAACCCGCCGGTTGCCGTGGCCGTGAAGCTGCCGCCGTACGTGGCACCCGGCGGTGGCGTCGAGGTGAACGTAATAGCTTGAGATGCCTTGTTGACGGTGAGGCTCGCGGACCCGGAGCTGCTGCCATAGCCGCTATCGCCGGCGAAGCTGGCGCCGACGTAGCCGGCGTATGGTGTGGCGCTCGCATCGATCCCGGCGACGCTGACGCCGCTCAAAGTCGCGACTCCCGAGGGATTCGTCGTGGCGGAGCCGACGCTCGCGCCGTTCAGCGTGAAGCTGACGCTGCTGCCGGCAACGCCCGTTCCATTGGCCAGGAGCGTGGCCGACAGCGAGGTCGTTCCGCCGTAGACGGCCGACGCGGGATCGACACTCAGCGTCGTCTGCAACTGAGTGGGCAGCCGGATGCCTATCGCGATTTCACCCACCCACGTGGCCGCCGTGGTGCTGGTGGCCGCCGAAGCAGACCCATCCACGATGATCGTGAAATACTCTCCGGTCGATTGGACATCCACCGGCGTCAGCGTGGTTGGTCCGCCTGAGGTCGCTCCGGAGTGGTCCACCAGAGACGGGTTGGTCGAGCTGATCAGGCGCACCCGGGTGGTTCCCGACGAGTTCACCGCGGGGGAATCTGTCTGGCCATACGAGAACGTCCAGGTGCCGGCCGGGGCGAACAACGTAGAGATGAAGGTCCCCTGGTTCGCTGCCTGGGCGGACGACGCCGGGCATTGGGGATCGTTGGGCGATATGTTCGCGTCCGCCTCGAAGTGGGTCGTCCAGTTCCAGGTCCGCGACGCCTGGCTGTAATCGACCTGGTTGCGCCTGGCACTGGCGATCGCGGTCGAGCAAATCGACGCGGTACCGGGGTCGAACACCTGAACCTGGTCATCCAGCAGGGTCTGGGCCGATCCATCGCCGACGAGCTGGGGTTGGGTAAGTCCTGACTGGCTCAGAGCGACCGTCGTCGGCTGCGCACTGCTTCCTGCCCGCGCGTATCCGTTGCCGGCGAAGCTACTGAAGGTCAGTGTGCCCGCGGTGGGGGTGGGCCCGACAGGCGGTGCGATGGCGGCAATGCTCACCGTGGCGACGTCCGAATCGAGGCTGCCGTCGTTCGCCCTGTAGGTAAAGGAGTCCGTCCCGCTCCAGCCGGCAGTCGGGCTGTAGGTGAATGAACCGTTGGCGTTCAGCGTGGCCGTGCCGTGAGACGGATCGGCGACCTTCACCGCCGTTATCGCGTCTCCACCCGGGTCGCTGTCGTTGGCGAGGACGCCCGGGGCGGCCACGCCGAGCGTGGTGCCCTGGCCGGTGGCATAGCTGTCCGCGGCCGCGCTCGGAGGCAGGTTGTTGATTGTGATGGTCACGGTGGCGACGTTGGAATCGAGGTTGCCGTTGTTCGCCTTGTACGTGAAGGAGTCGACCCCGACGTAGCCGGTGGCCGGCGTGTAGCTAAAGGACCCGTTCGAGCTCAGCGCGAGCGTGCCGTGGGAGGGATCCGTTACCTTGGCGGCCGTGAGGGTGCCACCCGCGGCGTTAGTGTCGTTAGAGAGGACGCCGGGGGCGGCTATCGCGAGCGTCGTTCCCGCACCCGTGGTGTAGGCGTCGTCGGCGGCCGTGGGAGGGGTCGCCGCTGTGGCCAGGCTGTGGTACTGGCCCGCCGCCACGGCGACCACGTTGCTCAGCCCGCTCACCTGGACTGGAACGCTCCGGCTGGTGGTGGTCCCGTCCCCCAACTGGCCGCGGTTGTTGTATCCCCATGCCCAGACGGTGCCATCGCCCTTGCGCACCAGGCTGTGGCTGCTGCCCCCGGCCACGGCGACCACGTTGCTCAGGCTGCTCACCTGGACGGGAGTGAACCGTCTGGTGGTAGTCCCGTCCCCCAACTGGCCGTTGAAGTTGTCTCCCCAGGCCCAGACGGTGCCATCGCTCTTGACCGCCAGGCTGTGTTCCTGGCCGGCCGCGACGGCCGTCATCCCGCTCAGGCCGCTCACCTGGACGGGAGTGGGCCGGGAGGTGGTGGTCCCGTCGCCCAGTTGGCCCGCCCAGTTGTAGCCCCAGGCCCAGACGGTGCCATCGCTCTTGACCGCCAGGCTGTGTTCCTGGCCGGCCGCGACGGCCGTCATCCCGCTCAGGCCGCTCACCTGGACGGGAGTGGGCCGG
>JACQUR010000538.1 GCA_016210245.1 Chloroflexota bacterium | reverse complement strand
GCCGTGTAGAGGGTGGAGGCGGCGATGATCTCCAGCACCTCGACCCAGGTGGCGCGGCGGAAGCCGCCCTTCCCCCGGGCGCGCTGGTAGCGGGCGCGCTTCTGCGGGTCCTCCACAATCGCGGCCCAGGCGTCGATCGGCGCCTGCTTGGCCCGCGCCTCCCGCCACAGGTCCATCAGTGGCCCGCGCACGTAGGGGTATTTCACGCGGATCGGGCTGTAGACGTACCAGGAGGCGGAGATGCCCCGCTGGCAGCCGCGCGGCTCGTAGGGCGGCAGGCCCGACTCGAGCAGCGGGTAGTCGGTGGCCTGCATTTCCCAGGTGATGATGCCGTCCTTGACGAACACCATCCACGAGCAGCCACCGGTGCAGTTGACCCCGTGGGTGCTGCGGATGATGTTATCGTGCTGCCAGCGATTGCGGTAGAACTCCTCCCACTGGCGGGCCCTGGGGTTGACCAGGTCCTGGATCCAACTCATCGCACACCTCCGAGCATGGGCTTGCGAACGCCGGCCAGCCGCTTGCGCCAGACGACATGAAAGAGGCCCGCGATCGCGAGGCCACCCAGCAGACCCAGCCCAGCCAGGAGCAGCAGCGCGTCGCCCGAGCGTGCCTGCAGGGGCGCGTCCTTGAGGAAGGCGATCAGCGCGGCGCGCTCCGCTGGCGTGAGCGGGTGGGTGGAGAAGACCGGGCGCATCGTCGGGAAGCCGATGTTCTCCAGCAGCGCCCCCAGAGCCACCTCCCCGCCGTACTTGGCGTACGCCCCGGTGAGGTCTGGCCCGACGGCGCCGCCGCCCAGCGCTCCGAGCCCGGCGATGCTGTGGCAGGTCATGCACGGCGGGCCGCCGTTCGCCAGCGGCACGATGCCGCTGAAGTACTCCTTGCCCTGCACCGGGTCGCCCACCGCGGCCACCTGGGCCAGCACTTCTCGCCCGTTGGCCACCTGCGCGGCGGGCGCCGCCTGCGCCGAGGCCACGGCGAGGCCGAACAGCAGGGCCGTGGCGATCCCAAAGCTGATTCTCCAGGCCAGGGTCCGGTTCATGCGCCAAGCTCGTCTGTACACGCTTGCACCTCCTCCCCCTCTCGTCCGAGCGGAGTGGCCACGAGACGCGGCCCAGCCACGCCCGCCTGGCGCTCGACGAACGCCAGCAGGTCGGCCAGGGAGCGGCCGTAGGTCTGCTCTCCGCTCTGCACGTGAATTACCTTGAAGCGCCACTCCGGCTCATCCGCCACCTCCCGCCGCTCCAGCCAGAGCCGGACGACGAACGAGACGCCGGGAGAGCCGCCAACCTGGTCCATCGCTGCGCGCCTCTAGGTCGCGCCACCGCGACAGCATAAGGAATCCTGGGCTACTTTCGCATCCCAGGATTCCAGTGGAGTTTCACGAAAGTGGGGGGGAATTCTCGGGGGTTGGGGGGCAGATCGTAGAGACTCGTGTAAGAAAGCTCCTCAGCCCTGCTGCTCCTCCCGCTCCAGCAGGCGGCGGGAGCGGGCGAGGTGGAGCTGGCGCCAGTGCTCGATCAGCAGGTTGAGCAGGGCGGCGGTGGGGACGGCCAGCAGGGCGCCGATGAAGCCGGCCAGGCTGGCCCCGACGAGCACCGCCAGCAGGGTCACCAGCGGGCTCAGGCCCACCGCCTTCTCCTGCACCTTCGGCACGAGCACGTAGTTCTCGACCTGCTGCACCACCACGAACAGCCCGGCCGTGGCCAGGGCCAGCCAGGGAGACTGGGTGGCAGCCACGAGGATGGCCGGGATGGCCGAGAGGAAGGGGCCCACCAGCGGCAGCAGCTCCAGCAGGCCCGCGATCATCGCTAGCGCGAGGGCGAAGGGCACGCCCAGCACCGCCAGGCCGACCAGGCTGAGCCCACCCACGGAGAGCGCGAGCACGGCCAGGCCCTGCACGTAGGCGCCCATCTGGGCCTCAGCCTGGTCGAACATGAACCGGGCGCGCGCCTCGGAGGCGCTGGACAGGAACGACGTGAGCCAGTCGAGCGCGCGGTCGCGCTGCAGCAGCCAGTAGAAGGAGAGCACCAGCACGGTGATCGTGGCGAACGCAACGTGCAGCGCCGTCAGCGGCACGAACAGCAGGACGATCAGCCCTCCGGCCGCCTCGCCGGTGAACCGCAGGGCCTGCTGCAGCGTCTCGCCCGGGCCGAGCGCCAGCCCATACTGCGCCAGCCAGGCCTGGAGGAACTCCACCCAGCCCTGCACGACGGCCAGGTAGTCGGGGAACTGCTGGGCAAGCTGGAGGAACTGGGCGACCAGGGGCGGGACCACCAGCAGCGCCAGGTTGACGAGGACGAGCAGCGCCAGGAGGTAGACGATGGCGATAGCCAGGGTGCGCGGCAGGCGGCGCGACAGCACGTCCACGGGCGGGCGCATTGCCGCGGCCAGGACCCAGGCGATGAAGACCAGGGCCAGCACCTCGCGCACGAGGTAGAGCCCCAGCAGCAGCAGCCCGACGGCGTACGCCGCCACGACCCCGAGCAAGACGAGGCGAGCGCCCGAGGAACTCATCGCCCGGCTTTCGCCTCGTGCGAGCGGCGCAGCAGCTCCTGGGCGCTCTCGCGCGCCGTGGTGGAGGCGGCGCTACCGGAGAGCATCGCCGCCAGCTCGGCCAGCCGCGTCTCCTGCTCGGCCGGCTGGGCGACCACGCTGGTCTGTCCCTCCATCACCTGCTTGCTCACCACCACATGCAGGTCGGCGAAGGCGGCCACCTGGGGGAGGTGGGTGACGCACAGCACCTGGTGCTCTCGGCTGAGCGCCCAGAGCTTCTGCCCGACGACCGCGCCGCTGCGGCCTCCTACCCCCACATCCACCTCGTCGAAGACGAGGGTGGGGCGGTGATCGGCGCGCGAAAGGATGGCTTTCAGGGCCAGCGACACGCGAGCCAGTTCGCCGCCGCTGGCGATGCGCGCCAGCGCCCGGGGCGCCTCGCCCGGGTTGGCGGAGATGAGGAACTCCACCCGGTCGATGCCGCTGGCATCGCAGGCCAGCGCCTGGGCTGGCTCCTCCCCCTGCGCCACCGGCACGCCCTCCGCGTCCACCTCCCAGCGGAAGTCGACCCGGAAACGCGCGCCCGCCATGCTCAGCTCCGCCAGCTCCTGCTCGACTGCCCGGGCCAGCGCCGCGCCCGCCTGCTGGCGGGCCTGCGACAGCGTGCCGGCCGCGGCGCCAACCTGCGCCCGCAGCGCCCGCGCCCGCGCCTCTAAGTCGGCCAGGTGCTGGTCGCGGTGTTCCAGGCGCTCCAGCCTGGCCTGTGCGGTGCCCAGGTAGCGCAGCACCTCGGCCAGGGTATCGCCATACCTGCGCTTCAGGTCCGCCAGCGCGAGCAGTCGCTCCTCGGTCCGCTCCAGCAGCCCCGGATCGGCCTCGATCTGGTCGAGGTAGCTGGCCAGCGCCCGGCCCACCTCCTCCACCAGCGCCGCGGCCTCCTCGAGGCCGCCGAACTCGCCCCCGGCCGCGGGGTCGAGCCGCGCGATCTCCCGCGCGGCCACGGCCGCCTGGCGCAGCAGCTCGGCCGCGCCGCGCTGCTCCTCGTTGCCCTGCACCGCCTGGTGCGCGGCGGTGGCCGCGGCCCGCAGGCGCTCGACGTTGCGCAGCCGCGAGCGCTGCCGCAGCAGCTCCTGCTCCTCGTCGACCCGCGGGCCGGCTGCCTCGATCTCGGCCACCTCGTGGCGCAGCAACTCCGCTTCGCGGCGCGCCTGGCGCTCCTCGCTCACCACTTCCTGCAGCTCCCGCTGGGCGCGCCGCAGCTCGGCCACGAGGGCTGCGAGCAGGGCTCGGCGCTCGACCAGCCCGGCGAAGCGGTCCAGCAAGCCCAGGTGCTCGCGCGGGCGCATGAGCGACAGGTGCTGGCTCTGGCCATGGATGTCGACCAGGTGTGTACCCACCTCGGCCAGCAGCGAGAGCGGCACCGCGTGGCCGTTGATTCTGGCCAGGCTTCGCCCGCCGAGGCCGGCCACCTCGCGCGCGAGGATGAGCGCCTCCTCGTCCTCCAGCAGACCGCGCTCGTCCAGCAGCGCTCGCAGCTCGGCCAGCGAGTCGCGCGCCAGGTCCAGCGCGAACACGCCCTCGACGACGGCGCGCGCGGCGCCGTGGCGCACGTGCTCTGGCCCGAGCCGGTCGCCCAGCAGAGCGCCCAGGGCGTCGACGATGATCGACTTGCCGGCGCCGGTCTCACCGGTCAGCACGTTCAAGCCGGACGCCCACGTCAGCTCGAGCCGATCGACGATGGCGAGATCGCGGACGGTCAACTGAACCAGCATGGTGGATCTCAGCCAGAGTGCAGATTTGAGATTGCAGAGTGCAGATTGAACAATCTGCCCTCTGCAATCTCAAATCTGCAATCCCTCTGCACTCCCCTCACCGTACCAGCTTCGAGACCAACGTCGCATAGAAGTCGGCCTTCTTGCCGCGCCGCGCGAACAGCGCTCGCTCGGCGGCGATGGCCACCCGCACCTCCTGGCCGTCCTCGAACGGGTAATCGAGCTGGCCGTCCACGGTCAGCACTCCAGGCTGGCGGGTGCGGATCGCGACGCGGACCGTGGCCGAGCCCGGCACGACCAGGGAGCGCAGGGCGGCCAGGTGCGGGGCAACGGGCTGGAGCAGGATGTCGGCGAGCTCGGGCGCCAGTACGGGGCCACCCGCCGCCAGCGCGTAGGCGGTCGAGCCGGTTGCGGTGGCCAGCACCAGCCCGTCTGCCACGTAGCGGGTGAGGTAGGCCTCCTCCACCCACACGTCCAGCTTCACCGCGCGCGCCGAAGCGCCCCGGCCGATGACCAGGTCGTTGAGCGCCAGCGTCCTGAATCCCCTGACTTCGGCACACAGCATAGCCCGCTGATCGAGCCAGCAGTCGCCCGCCAGGTATGGTTCGAGGCGCTCGGGCAGCTCCTGCGGCGAGACCTCGCCCAGGAAGCTCAGCGTGCCCATGCGGACCGGCAGGATGGGCACGTGGCAGGTTGCCAGCCAGCGGGCGGCGCGCAACACGGTGCCATCACCCCCGAAAGTAATGGCCAGCCCCAGGCCACGCACCTGCTGCTCGCTGAGCGCGAACGCCGAGAGGATGCGGCCCTCGCTGCCCCGCTGCGCCAGGAACTCCTGGACGCGGGTGGCCAGGACGCGGGTCGCTTCCACGTACGGCTGGTAGACAAGGCCGACGGCCTGCAGGTTCACGTTACGCCTGGCCAAGGGCCGGACCTCTCCCCCGGCCCCTCCCCTACCAGGGGAGGGGAGTTGCTCCAATGCCGGGCCGTCTCCCCCTGCGCATGGTCCGCCCGCGCTGGGCGGCCATGGCCAGGAGGGGAGTTGCTCCAATGCCGGGCCGTCTCCCCCTGCGCATGGTC
>JACQUR010000537.1 GCA_016210245.1 Chloroflexota bacterium | reverse complement strand
TCGAAGACGTCGATGTCATCGTCCACCACCACCACCTGGCGGATGTTGTTGTCGGTGATGAACGCGGCCATGGCGGCCTGCTTGGGCTCGCCCTCCGAGCGCTTCTTCATCGAGACATAGCAGAAGGAGCGGCAGCCGCCCGAGTAGGGCAGGTTGACCGCCTTGACGCCGGGCACGGCCGCCTTCACGCGGTGCAGGAGCGAGCCGATGCGCGGCGCGCAGCCGAAGATGTTGTGCTCCGGGTGGGCGTTGAAGATGCTCTGGTAGATCGGGTTCTTGCGGGTGGTGATGGCGGTCACCACGATGTAGGGCTGGGGGCCCTGCTTGTAGTAGTAGTGCGGCCACTCGCCAAACGGCCCCTCGTACTGGCGCTCGCCGTGGGGGACGTAGCCCTCGATGACGATCTCGGCCCGAGCCGGCACCAGCATGTCCTGGGTCTCCGCCCGCACCATCTCCACCGGCTCGCCCAGGAAGGCCCCCGCCAGCTCGATCTCCTTGCCCGGGCCCTCGGGCCGCGAGACGGCCGCGGCCGTGAACCAGGGGTGGTGGCCGATGGCCAGGGCGACGGGGCAGTCCTTGCCCGCCTCCTCGTACTCCGAGCGGATGTAGTGGCCGTGGTTGTTGGGGTTGATCATGATCCCCAGGCGGTTCTTGCCGTGAAGCTGGTGCCGGTACAGCCCCATGTTGTAGGCCCCGGTCTCCAGGTGAATCATGATGCACCCGGCCCCGTCGACGTAGCGGCCCGCGTCCAGTTCGTTGTGGCGCAGCACCGGCAGCATCCCCAGGTCCACCTGGTCGCCGGTGTAGATGACCTCCTTGACCGGCGCATCCTTGCGGTCGATCTCCACGGGCGCAAGGGGCTTCTTCTCCCGTCGGGCCAGCTCCTCCTCCATGGCCACCAGGCTGGGCTGGTCGTCCAGGGCCAGGGCCATCCGCTCGAAGGACGCCCCCAGGTTGATCAGGCACGGGATGCTGGAGCCCTTGATGTTGCGGAACAGGACCCCGGGGAACCTCTTCTGGCGCTCCAGCGCCTCCACCAGGCCGGTGGCGCCATGATCGGGATCGACCTCCTCGTCCACCATGAGCAGCTCATCCGGCCGCTTGTCCGCCAAGAGTCGCAGGAAGCGACGCAGGTCCTTGGGCATGAGTACCTCCTCCTGTTACTGGGATCTTGTGTCCAAAGCGCAATCTCGACGGGTGGCACCTGTCCAGCCGTGGCCGAGGTGCAGGGGGTGGTCAGAAGGGCTCACGGGGCGACCTAGCTGCCGAGCTGCACGGAAACTGTGGCCGGATCGGCGATCCCTCGCATTCGTCTTCTGAGTATACCCATTGGCCGCACGGTGTCAACTCTGGCTAGAGCACTACTTCGGCGGGAGCTTCACGATGCTGAGCCAGAAGTCCTCGATCGAGCGCACGACGGTGAAGAACTCGTCCAGGTCGATCGGCTTGCTGATGTAGCAGTTGGCGTGCGAGTTGTAGGCGCGGGCAATATCCTCGTCCTCTCGAGAGGTCGTGAGGATCACCACCGGGATGCGCCTGAGCAACAGGTCGGCCTTGATCTCGGCCAGCACCTGGCGTCCGTCTTTCCTGGGCAGGTTCAGGTCGAGCAGCACCAGGTCCGGCCGCGGCGCGGCGGCGTACTTGCCCTCCCGCCGCAGGAAGGCCAACGCTTCCTCCCCGTCGTTCGCCACGCTCAGGTTGTTGAGCACCTTGCCGTCCTTGAAGGCTTCGACGGTCAGGCGCACGTCGCCGGAGTTGTCCTCGACCAGCAGAATCTCGATGGGTCTCCCATTGCTTTGGCCGCTCAAAGTGTCCGCCTTTCCTGGACGGGTTGGAGGTTGAAGGTTGGTGGCTCCTTCAACCTCCAACCCGTGATTCGGGTGCTGTCCGCAGGGGCGCACGACCTTGCGCCCCCACCATGGGCTGGATAGGGAGGGTGAAGGAGAAGGTCGAGCCTTCACCAGGGGTGGACTCCATCTCCATGCGCCCACCGTGGCGCTCGACGATCCGCTTGCAGATGGCCAGGCCAATGCCGGTGCCAGGATACTCCTCCCGCGTGTGCAGGCGCTGGAAGATGACGAAGATGCGCTCGCGATACTGGGGGTCGATCCCGATGCCGTTGTCGCGCACCGAGAAGATCCACTCCTGGCCCCTCCGCTCGGCCGACACGTGTACCCGCGGCGGCTGCGGGCCGCGGAACTTGATGGCATTGCTCAGCAGGTTCTGGAGCAACTGCCCGAGTTGCGTGGCATCGGCCAGCACGGTCGGCAGGGCATCATGGGTCACCGCGGCCCCGCTGTCCTCCACGGCTACGCGGAGATCGGCCAGCGCGTGCTCCAGGACCACCTCACCATCGGTTGGCGCCAGTCGCAGGTTTCGCCGCCCCACCCGCGAGTAGGTCAGCAGGTCCTGGATGAGCCGCTGCATGCGGTTGACCCCGTCCACGATGTAGGTGATGAACTCATCGGCCTCGGGGCCGAGCCGGTCGCGATAGCGCCTTGCCAGGAGCTGGGTGAAGCCGGCGACGACGCGCAGCGGCTCCTGCAGGTCGTGGGAGGCGACGTAGGCGAACTGCTGCAACTCGGCATTGGAACGGGCCAACTCCTCCGCCTGGCGCGCCAGCGCCTCCTCCGCCTGCTGGTGCTCGGTGATGTCTTTACCCGTGGCAACGAAGTGGGTGATGTTTCCCTGGGCGTCCCGCAACGGCGAGATGGTCTTCCGCTCGTGGTATAGCTCACCGCTCTTCTTCCGGTTCGTGAACACGGCATTGAACGCCCGGCCGGAGAGAATGGTCTGCCACAGCTCCTCATAGAACGTCTGGTCGTGCTGGCCCGACTTGAGGATTCTCGGCGTCTTGCCCAGCACCTCCTCCCTGGTATGGCCGGTAGCGCGCTCGAACGCGGGGTTCACGTACTCGATGGCGCCGTTCTTGTCCGCGATGACCACGCTATCCGCGGTTTGCTCGACCACGCTGGAGAGTTTCCGAAGACGCTCCTGGTCTGCCCACACCCCTGCTGCTTCGGCGCGCGCCTGCTTGAGCTGGGCGATCATCCAGTCCACCCGCTCCGCCTCCGAGCCCAGCCCCAGGACCAGGCGCGGCGGCTCGTAGCGCGGGTTGGGGCACACCTGGTCGCCCAGGATGGCTATCGGGTGGGTGCGGAGCACGTCGTGGACGATGGCTGGGAGGAAGCGGCGGCGGTTGTACTGGCAGATGGCCAGCGCCCGGCTGCCGGGAAAGAAGTCGTTCAGCAGCGCCTCGTACTCGATCAAGCGGTCGCAGCCCACCTCGTGGCCCAGCGCCCAGGTCATCTCCCCCGTCGCCCGCAGGCCAGTGAACCCGGCCTCGAGCGCATCCGCCACCGCCTGGCGCAAGAAGGCGATCATCGCCTCGGGGTCGAACGAGCCGGAGCGCAGGTAGGCGTCCCGCTTGGTCAGCAGCGCCAGCGCGCCCCGGGCAGATAGGCCCGGCACGTCCACTCCGACGGCCTCGAGCGCGCTGTGTACCTCGTCGACGGTGCGGTCGTCGGCGATGTACACGCAGCGCTCGCCCCGAGCCAGGCCATCCTGCACGAAGGGAATAACCGCGGCCATCTGCTCGGCAGGCTCTTCGTAGATCAGGCAGAGATGGTCACCCTGCCGGAGGTCGCCTATCTGGCGCGCCAACTCGGTCTTCACACCCTTCCTCCGAATCACCATAACGGCCCATGCGGACTACCCGAAGGGGCCTGGAACTGCTGACCATCTCAGTCTAACATGACCACAGGCGGCTCGGAGAGAGCCGGCTGAAAAAGGCAAACCCATCGTGAGGTGGGGACGCAAAGCCGCGAGCCTCGGCCCAGGCTGAGGTAGTCGGGTTGCCAGACGAGTTCTCGAGGGCGTCGATGCCGCCGCCCGCTTCGTCTGCGCGTCCCCACCCGGAAAGGACCGGGCCATGGGTACGCAGACACGGCGGTGGACCCACCTGCCCTCGCTCGGGCTGCCGCTCTGGGTAGGACTGCTGCTGGGCGTGGTGGGCTGGGCCTTTGCCACGCCAACCACCCCCACGCCTGGCTTCCAGCCTGGCCAGCTCTCCTTCAGCGCCACACACGTCCGCACCGGACAGCCGTTCGGGAGCGCGCCGCTGTTCTCCCCAGTCGCCCTGGCGCCAGGCCAGGTCGTGGCCGAGTCGGTGCGCGTGCGCAATACCGGCGACCTGCCCTTTGCCCTGCACCTCCACGCCACGGCCGACGGCGCGCTCTCGGGGGCGGATGGCGGGCTCCAGGCGCAGGTGGAGCGAGGTGATGGCACGACGCTCTATCGCGGGCCGCTGCATGCCCTGGACGCGAAGCTCCGCGGCCGCCTGGAGGCGCAGGAGGAAGACCAGTTTCGCGTGTCCGTCTGGCTTGCGCCCGGAGCGCAGGTCGCGCCGGCGAGCGGTTCTGCCACAGTGTCGTTCAGCCTGTACGCCGAGCAAGCCCTGTAACTGCGAGGAGGCAACCGATACCGAGTCGACTGTCGACTGTCGACAGTCGACAGGGCACCAGCAGGCTGTCAACTGTGGACTGTGGACTGTGGACTGTCGACTCGGTTCAGGGTGAACCGAGGTTCCAGGCGGTGAGGGCGCAGATGGCCGTGACCACGATGGCCGAGGCGACGCACCAGGGGCAGACCGCCCCGATGACGTACAGCTCGAGGTAGGTCAGGTAGCCGGAGTAGAGTACTCCCGCCAGGGCCAGGCCGAACTGGCCGAGCGGGACCAGGTCGGGCAGGTCGGCCGGAGCGGACCGCGCTCTCCAGAGCCCCAGTCCGAAGATACCGAGGTACAGGGCGAGCCCCAGGAGAGCGACCGGCAGGCCGGCCACGGTGGCGAAACGACTTGCCTGGACCTGCTCGCAGCCGCCCGCGCCCGCGCACAGGGCTAGCCCTCCACTGTAGTGAACCCATGTCAGGTAGGCCGAGATGGCGATTCCGAGCCCGGCCAGCGCCAGAATGGCCGGGTCGCGCCACGTTCCGACGTCGGCTGCTCTGCCTTCACTTGTTGTATGGTGCATGGTAGCCCCTACCGAGTCCAAAGTCGAACGTCCAGGGCCCCAGGTCCAAGCCGTAGGGGGCGACGGCACTGTCTGCCCGCCGCCCCCGAGCCGGAGGGGGCGTCGGCTCTGTCGCCCCGCCGCCCCCGAGCCGGCG
>JACQUR010000545.1 GCA_016210245.1 Chloroflexota bacterium | reverse complement strand
GGAGAACCCGCGGGTCGATTCGATCATCGCCGTGGACGACCTGTGCGACCTGCTGGGGCTGGACAGCATCTCGGCCGGCCTGAGCATCGGCTGGACGATGGAGTGCGTCGAGCGCGGCCTGCTCACTCAGCAGGACACGGACGGCCTGGACGTGCGCTTCGGCAACCACGCCGTGTTGTGCGACCTGGTGCGCAAGATCGCCTACCGCGAGGGGATCGGCGACCTGCTGGCGGAGGGCAGCCAGGCGGCAGCGGCGAAGGTCGGGGGCGGCTCCATGGCCTGGGCCATGGCCAACAAGGGGGTGGAGTTCGGGGGCTACGAGTGCCGTGGCTCCTGGGGCCAGGCCCTGCAGTTCGCCCTGTCTCATCGCGGCGGCTGCCACCACGACCTCGGCTTGCCCGCCCGACGGCAGATGGGCTCGCCTCAGGCTACCCAGATCGAGGGCCAGGGCGAGGCGTTCAAGGAGGGGGCCTTCGAGCAGATCGTCTACGACTGCGCGGTGATGTGCTCGTTCCCGCGCTCGATCCTGGGAATGGAGGCGCCCTCGGCCGCCCTCTCGGCGGTCACGGGCCGCGACCTGGGCATCCCCCAGCTCATCGAGATCGGCGAGCGCGTCATGAACATGGAGCGGCTGTACATCGTGAAGTCGGGCTATGGCCGGGCCGACGATCGGCTGCCCGACCGACTGTTGAAGGAGCCGTTGCCGGATGGTCCCGACAAGGGTCTGGTCGTGCCGCTGGAGGCGCTCAAAGACGACTTCTACCGGGCTGCCGGCTGGGACCTGGAGACAGGCATCCCCAGGGTAGAAACCCTGGAGCGTCTGGGGATCGAACTGCGGGTGTAGAGATGCCTCGGACGAGCGGGGGGCACGGCGTGCTGTGCCTCCCGCTCGTCTCGCAATGGTGTACAGTTGGCAGACCATCCATGAAGGTCATCTTGCGGGGGCCACTGGCCCAGGGAGCTGCGCGGCGGGAGCTTCGGCTCTCCTTCGGGCGTGCGGTGAAGCTGGAGGAGGTGCTGGCCAGCCTGGCCGAGCAGGTGCCCAGCGTGCGCCACTACCTTTCGATGAACGTGGAGGCCGGCCATCCCCCCTCCCTCCTGGTCATCTCGAGCGGCCACTGGGTGTACCCTGGCGATGTGCTCGAAGATGAGGCCGAGCTGGAGGTACACCCACCCATACAAGGGGGCTGAGACGGAGGGGCCGCGCCCGGGCGCGCCTGCACTCGCGGCCTCAATGAGGTTGACAGCCGCACCGACGGGCGGTAAGATAGAGTCAACCCGGCGCTGGGTGCGGTTGGAACGCTCGTACGGAGGCCAACCATTGGTGAGGATCTTCTTTGGAGTTTGGCAGGTTGACAGGTAGCGCCCTGCGCCTGAGGGTGCAGGGCGACTGGCTCCGGGCTGCGGCCTGACGCCTGCTCTAGAGACCGTCCAGTACGGGGGCCGCTCAGGCGACCCCGACGGGCGGCAAGCGGGGACCGGATATCGGTCGAAGGTCGTGGGCCTGGTGTTGAGACGGGGAGGGGCCATGGTGCGCACCGTGGCCCCTCTCTATTTGATTGTTGATTGCAGATTTGAGAGTGCAGAGTGCAGATTGAAATCTGCACTCTGCACTCTCAAATCTGCAATCTCCGTTTGTCCCGACCGGAGATGCTCGAGCGGATTCTGAAGGCGCTGCGGCGACCAACCCCGGAGCCCGAGCAGCGGGCGTTCGCGGCGCAGGTGCTCGCCGCGCTCGAGACCGCGCGCCGCTGCGACGAGGAGTGGAGCGCCCAGGTCGAGCTGACCAGCAACTATCCCAGCCTGGCCAACCTGGCGGCAGTCCAGCGCTGGAAGCTCACCCGCCTGGCCTACATCCTGGCGGCCACCGCGCCACCACCGCGCCTCCAGCGCCAGGCCTCCCAGGGCGCGAAGGTCCTGCTGCTCACCGCCGAAGCCTTTCATCGTCTCACCAACGGCTATCGCT
The DNA here is from genome assembly GCA_016210245.1 of Chloroflexota bacterium. Taxonomy (GTDB): domain Bacteria; phylum Chloroflexota; class UBA6077; order UBA6077; family JACQUR01; genus JACQUR01. The sequence continues at coordinate 3,968 of JACQUR010000545.1, read as the reverse complement.
TCACCAAGTTCGAGCGGGTCTGCGAAGGCCAGGCGCAGCTCGAGCAGGCCCGCCAGCTCCGCCTGCGCCTCGCGGCGGACCTGGCGCGGGATTGGGAGGTGGCGGTTGAAGGCTAGAGATCACGAGTTGCGGCGCGCGCGCGCGCGCGCGCGCCGCAACTCGACCGCGCGCACCACTGCCCAGAGCAGCAGCCAGGCGAGGCCGAAGATGGCCAGGTTGGCGGCCGCGCCGAGCAGGCGTTCGCCGTCGCGCACCTGGGCGAGGCGGTAGAGCGTGATCCCCAGGTAGAAGACCGCGGCCACACCGAGGGCGAGCTTGAGGCGGCGGCGGAGCAGGTAGCCGGCCACCCCGAGCACCACGAGCAGAATCAGCAGCTTCACCGGGCGCGTCCCCTCCGGCCGGCCACCAGCGTCCTGGCGCCCGCCCAGACGAGCCAGCACCCGAGCGCGGCCAGCGTCGCCAGGCTAGTCGCCAGGCCCACCTGGAGCGATGGTGGCTCGTACCGCAGGGTCACCCGATGGTCGCCCGGCGCCAGCCACACCGCGCGCAGCAGGTAGTTGGCCAGCAAGATGGGCTGCTCCACGCCATCCACTTCGGCGCGCCAGCCCGGATAGGCGACCTCGCTGAGCACCAGGTAGCCGCCCTGAGCCGCCCGCGCCTCCAGCCGCACCTCGTCCCAGCCCCGCTCGAGCCCGTGGACGCTGCCCGGCCCGCCTCGGGGCAATGCGGCCCCGCCTTCGGCCTCGAGCACCACGCGAGCCCGAGGGTCGAACCGCTCGTCGGCCAGCGCCTGGAGCGCCTCCTCGGGCCGCGCCACGGCCACGGCCTCTGGAACGACCCAGGCCGCCCCTGGGCCACCCCGACGCTGATAGAGCAGGTTGGTAAGGTCGCGGAACTGCTCGCGCACCAGCACCTGGCCAAACTCCGGCCTGGGCTCGCGCGTCACCACGTAGTCCACGTCGAGCAGGTCGAAGAGACGCTCCTGGGGCACCCGCCTGCTCGCCTCCTCGAACCGCTTCAGGTGAAGCACGAAGCTCTCCGTGATCGTCGGGATCCCATAGACCAGGCCGTGGTTGCCATTCAGCACCCCCTGGTCGACCGCGCGCGCCAGCCCGGCCTCCGCCTGCAGCCGCAGGACAATCTCGGAGGCCCGGAAGACCTCCTCGGGACGGCGAGGATCGAGGTTGGTCTCCCAGCTCACGGTGAACAGGTCGAAGGCGACAAGCGCGACGAGCAACGCCGGCAGGAGCGCCCGGGCCGAGCGCAGGCGGGGGCGGAGCGCCAGCAGGCCCAGGGAGGCGCCGAGCAGCCCGATGAAGAAGAAGTACCAGTGGACCATGTCCCGCCAGCGCTGGGTCCCCTGGTTGCTCACCTCGGCCCCGAGCTGGCCGAGGTAGAGCGCCCCGCCCAGGGCCAGCGCCCCGGCCAGCGCCAGGCGGCCCCAGCGCGCCACCTGGCCCAAACGACGCCGGTCGGGGCGCGAGAGGCGCCCGGCCAGGGCTGCCGCCCCGCTGCCAGCCAGCAGCGCCACGCCCAGCGAGCCCAGGAAGATCGCCCGCTCCTGCTGGCGGAACAGGTCGAAGCCGGGCACGAGCCGGTAGAGCGCGGGGTAGAGGAAGGAGTGGCCGCCCAGGGCCAGCGTGGCGCCGAAGACGGCCAGCGCGGCGGCGGCGCCATGGTAGCGCGGGCGGCGCAGAGCTAGAGCCACCGCCGCCAGCACCAGCGGCAGGACGCCCACGTAGGGCGGGAGCCCGCCCAGCACGCGGGGGGCGAGCAGGTCCAGCGGCACCTCCCACAGCCGGAAGCCGGCCGATAGGAAGTCGTAGCCCACCGTCGCCCGGCTGGAGAGGCGCATGAACTCGTAGGTCGGCAGCCACTGCGCCACCGAGAGGCCGAGGCCCACCATCCCCAGCAGCGCCAGCGCCGCGGGCGCCCAGCACACCCGCCGCCAGGGCGCTCCGCTGGCCACCTGCTGGTAGGCCCAGACCGCGGCCACCAGGCTCAGCCCCACCCCCTCCAGGAAGGCCGTCTGGGGGTGGCCGGCCAGGATAGCCAGCCCCAGCGCGCCGCCTCCCAGCGCCGCCCAACCCGGGCGACGGCGCTCGAGCGCCAGCCACAGCCCGAGCACCTGGAGCGGAAACCACACCACCGTGCGGAGAATGGGCAGTTGCTGCACCGGATAGGAGGTCATGAAGCCGGAGTAGGTGAAGGTGAGGGCCGCCACCAGCGCCCCCACGCGCGCGCCGATGAGCGCGCGCCCTAGCGCGTAGGTGAGCACGCCGGCCAGGGCGAAGTGGAGGGGGATGAGGCGCTCCAGCGCCAGGAAGGAATCGCCGTCGAAGCCGTGGATACCCCGCAGCGCCCACCACGTGGGCGGGTACAGGAGCGCCGACTGCGGGTCGGCCAGCAGCGGCTGGCCCCCGTTCGAGTAGGGGTTCCAGAGAGGCAGCGCCCCCTCGCGCAGCGCTCGCGCGGCGGTCACCAGCACCGGGAAGTACTCCTGGCTGAAATCTCCCTCCACAACGGTCACCTGATCGGCCGGGTTGGGCGCGAACAGGCGCCAGAAGTACAGCAGCGGCAGGAGCGCCAGGAAGAGGCAGACGCCCAGGTCCAGCAGCGCCGCCCGGGCGAGCTGGCGCAGCCCTGCGCCCTGCGCAGCCCGGCGCTGCCCCGAGTCAGCGCCGGGCTGCTGGGCTGCGAGCCTAGCGGCCATCGTCCACCGCGCGGGCGACGAGCTCGGCCGCCCCATACCCCTTGACGGGCAGGACGCGCGAGTTGGCGAAGTAGGGAAAGGTGAACTCGGTCAACTCCCCTGCCTGCTTGCCGGGCACGGGGAAGAGCCGAGCGGTGAGGGGCTTCTGCAGCGCCGTGGCCAGCGCCGCTACGTCGAGCAGGATGCCTGCCACCTCGTCCTCGCCGACGTCGCCGGGCAGGGGCACCGTGTCCAGGCCGGTGCCGCAGACCGAGGAGAAGAGCAGCAGCTCCGACACGGAGAGCAGCCCTTCGGCCGCCCGCCGGGCGAGCACCGCATCCTCCAACAGGGGCAACATCAGGCCGGAGAAGCCACAGCGCCGCACGCGGGCGCGCTTGAGCGCCCCAGTCAGGCGCCAGGCGGCGTGGAGCGTGCCCGCTCCGCCGAACCGCTCCAGGCCCAGAGCTTCCAGTCCGCCCGCCACGCTGGCCGGGTCGGACGGGAAGGGCGCTGGCGAGAGATCGAGGCCAGCGTAGGCGACCCCCAGACGCTGCTCCAGCGAGGCGGCGATCGGCTCCAGGCGCGCCGCCAGGCGCTCCAGGGCAGACACCAGCCGCGCCTCCGCCGCCTCCAGGCTCCCTGGGCCGGAGAACGCGTCGACCACCAGGTCGGCAGCCTGGAGAGCCAGGGAGAAGCGGGCCGGCCCGCCCGCGTGGTAGGCCGCCGGGAAGAAGGGCGTGTTGGGCGGGCAGTTGGCGTAGGCCGCGAAGCGCAAGTTGCCGAAGCCTTGCTCGGTGTTGGCAGCGATGCGGCAGATCACGGTCGCCGCGGCCCGCGCCGCCCCGTAGTCGACCTGCCCCCTGGCCGCAAGCTGGATCGAGGAGAAGACGCGCTCGGTGGCGCGCAGGGCCAGGACGACCGCCTCGGCCGTCGCCAGCTCGGTCCAGGCCTCGTCCAGAGCAATGCCCCCAACCGCGGCGTACTCGATCCCGGCCGCGGCGCAGGCAGCCTCCAGCGCCCGTGCAAATCCGGGCAGCGCTGCGGGCAAGAGGAAGCGGTGCGCGCTCTGCGTACACAGGCGCGTGGTCTGCACGCCAAAGCCATCCTGCTCGAAGGCCCGCCGGGCCTGCTCGAGGAAGGCACCTGCGTCGCGGCAGGTGGACGGAGGCAGAGGCCAGGCGGCCTCCACCCCAAGAGTGATGGAGCGAATCTGCACGGTCAGTGGTCAGTGGTCAGTGGTCAGTGGTCAGTGGTCAGTAGGCAGTAGGCAGTAGGC
>JACQUR010000544.1 GCA_016210245.1 Chloroflexota bacterium | reverse complement strand
TCGAAGGACCTGAGCCGGTCGAAGGACCTGAGCCGGTCGAAGGACCTGAGCCGGTCGAAGGACCTGAGCCGGTCGAAGGACCTGAGCCGGTCGAAGGACCTGAGCCGGTCGAAGGACCTCACGCTCGCGGCGCAGGGAGAGAACCCCTCACTTGCCGTGCCGGCGCCAGACCCAGCCGAAGTTGGTGAGCATGCTCCAGCTCACCGTGACGCCCGTGGCTGCCACGGTGGCCAGGAGGTAGTACAGCCCGAGCCAGGCCAGGGAGTTGAGCACCACCCAGTGCAGCGCTGCTCCGGAGGCGCAGGCCACGTGGTATTGCCACAGCCGCGTCCAGGTAGGACGGCGGTGGCCGAAGACCCAGCGGTCGTTGGCCAGGAAGCGGAGCAGTTGGATCGCCTCGGCCGCGACCAGGGCCGCGACTGGCAGAGGCAGGCCGAGGCGCTCGTGCGCCAGGTAGATCGCGCCGAGGTCGCCGCCCAGGGAGACGAGGCCGACGATCCACCAGCGAACGACGCGCGCGAGCGCCGCCGCGGAGAGGCCCTTCAGCCCTGGGAGCGCGGCGCGGGCCAGCGCCTCCCTGCTGCGCGCCCCAGCCTCCACGGTCGACAGCGCCGGGCTCGCGGGTGGATTGGTGTCCACGGGCTCCCTACTTGCAGGTGTAATGCGTCCGAGCGCTCGCGCTCGCTCCCTGCACCCGGTGGCACAGGCGGCTCGCCTGTGCAGGCGGCTCGCCTGTGCAGGCGGCGCTATGGTAGCGGACCTATCGAGCTGCGCTCGGCTGAGGGCCACCGGCCTGGCGAGGTCGCCGACTACCAGCCGTGCAGATGGCTGTCCGCCTGGTCGTAGTGCTTCTCGGGCACCTCCACCTCTGGCTCGCCCAGCGCCTTCCGCACGCAGTTGAGCAGCTTGTCGATGTCGAAGGGCTTCTGGACGACCGCGGCGACCTGCGCGTGGTCCTTGAGGCAGGACAGCGTGTGGCTGGTGACGACGAGCAGCGGCTTCTTAGCCGTCTCTTCGGCTGCCAGGAGGACGTCCACCAGTTCGACCTGCTCCACGTAGGGCAGGCTCAACTCGACCACCACCAGGTCTGGACGTCGATCGCGAGCCATCTTGGTCGCCTCGCGCGCGCTCCAGGCGCGCATCGCCTGGTAGCCCTCCTGCTTGAACAGGGCGACCAGCAGACCGCCGAAGGTGGCGGTATCCTCGACGACGAGGATATTCTTGCGGCGCAGCGTGGGCGCTCCGCCCGCGGCGCGGCCGTCGCCCCTGGGCGCGCCGGGCCGGGCTGGGAGCTGCCGGTGCGGCCGAAAGCGGAATGAGCGGGTGTGCGGTAACTTGGCCACGAGATAAGTATACCGTGCTGCGCGGGGCGTGCAGAGGTGCCTCAGCCAGGCGTTGACGCCCGCTGCGCATCCTGGCTACCCTTGGCTCAGTTTGCGCAGGGGCGGAGGCAGTATGGACGAGGCACAGGCGTACCTGGACCACATGGTCCGCGAGCGCGGCTACGTGCTCGACTTCCACAAGACCCTGGCCGCGGAGGACCTGGACTTCCTGCGCGCCTACAACCAGCTCATCGAGGCAGCGTACGTGGACAAGGACGTGCTGGACGCCCGGACCAAGGAGCTGCTGTACTCGGCGGTCCTCACCGCCCTGGGTGGTTTTCCCAGCCACATCAAGGCCCACATGGAACTCGCGGCCAGGGCGGGAGCCACGAAGCAGGAGGTGCTGGCCATGCTGCAACTGCTCCTGCCGGCCGCGGGCGTGCCCCGCTTCATGCTCGGCTTCCAGGTCTGGCAGGAGGTCTTCCAGCCGCGCAAGCTGGAGCCCAGCCCGGCGCCGTAAGCCCTGGGTCCAGGAGCCTGCCCTCACCCCGACCAGCTCCCCCTGGGTGTGGGTCGGGGTGTGGGCGGGCTCCTGGACCACACGCAGAACTTGCCCTACAGGTACCGCAGGTGCTCCTCCCCGGAAGGAGAACAACTCGTGCGCCTGGCCTGCGTCAACGTTGTCCCCTCATCCCGGCTCTCTCCTGGTGAGCCCCGGGTCCAGGTTCGTGGTCGAAAAGAGTACAGTGCTCCCTCGCTCGAGTTGAGCACTCTGGCTCCGCGCCGGCGCGCCTACTCCTGCGAGTCGGCCACGACGTGCCGCACTACCAGCGACCGGGCCGCCTCACGCTCGGCCTCGCGGCCCGGGAAGGGCGCCCGCCCGCGTGCGATTCCGCGCAAACGCTCGAGTCCTCTCCTGTGAACCGGGTGGAGATAGGCTTTCCCGTCCTCAATGACGAAGACGACTTGATCTCCGCTGTCTAGCCCGATCGCCTCTCGGACCTGCCTGGGAATGGTGATCCGCCCTCTCGAGGTGATTGTAGCTGTGCTCACGACCCCACACCTCAGTTGTCCTTGCTTCGCTGAACCACGCCCGGAAGAGGCCACCTCTTGACATGTGAAACAGATGTTCTATACTATCCCTGTCACGGGGGCGCTGCGCTGGATGCTCGGTCGCTGGCTCCACTGCGGGCAAACGGGAACCGGTCTGGTCCCCCCACAGACCGCTCACGCCGTCCACGCCTCATGGGGCCCCCGGTTCGCCAAACGAACCCATTGCCAGCCGCCCGTTCCCCGTTGCGACTGCACAACACAAGGAGAACAACCCATGCGTCTGACCCACGTGCGGCTCCTCGTCTCGGACTTCGACGCGTGTTTCCGTTTCTATCGCGACGTCCTCAGCTTCGAGGTCGCATGGTCTGAAGAGGGCGTCGCCTATGCCGACTTCAAGGCCGGCGACGGCTCCCTGGTCGCGCTGTTCCAGCGCCAGCTCATGGCCCAGGCCGTCGGCGTCGCCGACCTGCCTCTCGACGCCCCCTGCCAGGACCGCGTCGCGCTCATCTTCGCCGTCGACGACCTCGACGCCACCGTCGACCAGCTCCGCGGCCGAGGCGTCTCCTTCGCGACCGAACCCCAGGACCGCCCCGACTGGGCCATCCGCACCGCCCACTTTCGAGACCCGGACGGCAACCTGCTCGAGCTCTACAGTCCGCTGCGCGCCGAATAGCGAAGCGCCCTCGGTTCGGGGAGCGGCACGGCATGCCGTGCCGCTACCACCAACCGAAACTAGCCAGTGCTCTGTGAGGCGTCAACTGGCAAGTTCTGTCCGAGCCGCGACCGTGAGGGAGCGGAGGTCCGCGCTCCCTGACGGTCGCGGCTCGGACAGCCGGCCCGCCCCGCGAATCAGGGGTAACAACCCGCTAGATCGAGGGGATGTCGTGCGCCTCGCCAAACACCCCGCGCAGCACGTCTGAGATCTCGCCCAGGGTGCAGAGCGCCTCCACGCACGCCTGGATGGCCGGCATGGTGTTGGCCCTCTCGCGCGCCCGCCGCTCGAGCTGGCCCAGCGCCTCGGCCACCTGGGTGACGTCGCGCTCCGCCCGCACCCGCCGCAGCCGCTCCGCCTGCTCCGCCCGCACCGCCGGGTCCACCCGCAGGATCTCTCCCTGGGGCGCCTCCTGCGCATCCTGGAAGCGGTTCACGCCCACGACCACTCGCCGCCCCGCCTCCACCTCCTGCTGGTAGCGGTAGGCGCTCTCCTGGATCTCCCGCTGCACGAAGCCCTTCTCCACCGCCGCCAGCGCCCCCCCGAGCTGGTCCACCTGCTCCAGGTAGGCCCACGCCCGCCGCTCCACCTCATCGGTCAGCGCCTCCACGAAGTACGACCCGGCCAGGGGATCGACCGTGTCCGCCACTCCGCTCTCGTAGGCCAGGATCTGCTGGGTGCGCAAAGCCGTCTGGGCCGAGGCCTCGGTCGGCAGCGCCAGCGCCTCGTCCCGGGCGTTGGTGTGCAGGCTCTGCGTTCCGCCCAGCGCCGCCGCCAGCGCCTGGACCGTCACCCGCACGATGTTGTTCTCGATCTGCTGGGCCGTCAGCGTCACCCCCGCCGTCTGGGTGTGGAAGCGCAGCCGCTCCGAGCGCGAGTCGCGCGCCCCGAACCGCTCGCGCATCAGCCGCGCCCACATCCGCCGCGCCGCCCGGAACTTGGCCACCTCCTCGAACAGGTGGTTGTGGCTGTCGAAGAAGAAGGCCAGCCTCGGCGCGAAGGCGTCCACCGCCAGCCCCCGCTCCAGCGCCGCCTGCACGTAGCCGCAGGCGTTGGCCAGGGTGAAGGCCAGCTCCTGCACCGCGGTCGCGCCCGCCTCGCGCATGTGGTAGCCGGAGATGCTGATCGGGTTCCAGCGCGGCAGCCGCTCGGTCGCGTACTCGATCACGTCGGTCACAAGCTGGAGCGACGGGCGGGGCGGATAGATGTACGTGCCTCGGGCGATGAACTCCTTCAGGATATCGTTCTGCACCGTGCCCTGGAGCTGCTCCGTCGGCACCCCCTGGCGCTTGCCCACCGCCACGTACAGCGCCAGCAGGATGGGCGCGGTGGCGTTGATGGTCATCGAGGTAGAGACCTTGTCCAGCGGGATGCCCTCGAACAGGCGGGCCATGTCCTCCAGCGTGTCGATGGCCACGCCCACCTTGCCCACCTCGCCCTCGGCCAGGGGGTGGTCGGAGTCGTAGCCCATCTGGGTGGGCAGGTCGAAGGCCACCGACAGCCCTGTCTGGCCGCGCTGCAGCAGGTAGCGGTAGCGGGCGTTCGACTCCGCCGCGCTGGCGTAGCCCGCGTACTGGCGCATGGTCCACAGACGCCCCCGGTACATGTCCGGGTGGACGCCGCGCGTGTACGGATACTCCCCGGGCTGCCCCAGCTTCTCGTCCGGATCCCACCCCGCCAAACGCTCCGACCCGTAGACCACCTCGATCGGGATCTGCGAGGTCGTCTCCAACCTCACCCTTCCCGCTTCAGCCGCGACCACGCCATGAACAGCGCCTGCATCACCGCCCGCCGCTTCAGCACCCCGCGGGTGGTCATATGCCGCCCGCTGTCCACCTCCACCTCGCCCCGGAAGTCCAGGGCCACGTGCAGCGTGCCCACCGGCTTGCCCTCCACCTCGTCCGGGCCGGCCACGCCGGTGGTTGCCAGGCCCACCTCGGCCCCCAGCCGCTCCCGCGCCGCGCGCGCCATGGCCGCGGCCGTCTCGGCGCCCACCGTGCCGTGCTGGCGGAGCACCTCCGCGTCGACCCCGGAGGCGAGCTTGACCTGGGTGCTGTAGGCCACGATCCCGCCCCGGAAGTAGGCCGAGCTACCGGGCACGTCGGTGATGGTGCTGGAGAGCAGGCCGCCCGTACACGACTCCATGCAGGCCAGGCTCAAGCCCTGCCGCTGGAGCAGGTTGCCCATCACGCCCGCCAGGCTGTCCCGCTCGTAGCCATAGACGTAGTCCCCAATCAGCGCCCGCACCTGGGGCTCGAAGGCGTCGAGCAGCCGCTCGGCGGCTGCGCGGTCCGGCGCCTTGGCGGTCAGGCGCAGGTGGACGCCGTCCTCCTTGGCGTAGGTGGCCAGGGTGGGGTTGAGCGAGCGGATGATGGGCAGCACCATCGCTTCTGCGTGGGACTCCCCCAGACCCGCCACCTTCAGCGTTCGAGAGACGATCACCTGGCCCCCGTAGCGCTGCTGCAAGCGCGGGACCGCCTGCTCCTCCCACATCTTGCGCATCTCGACCGGCACGCCCGGCATGCACACGATGGTCTTGCCGTTCTTCTCCACCCACCAGCCCGGGGCTGTGCCAATCGGGTTCGGGATGCCGCTGGCCGACGAGATCAGGCTCGCCTGCTTGACGTTGCGCTCCGGCATGGTGCGCCCGCGCATGGTGAAGAAGTCCCGCAGCTCCCGTTCCAGTTTGGGGTCGACCCGCAGCTCCTCGCCCAGCGCCTCGGCCACCGCCTCGCGCGTCAGGTCGTCCTCGGTCGGCCCGAGGCCGCCGGTCACCACCACCAGGTCGGAGCGGCCGAGCGCGCGCCGCACGGTCTCCACCACGCGCCCCTGGTTGTCGCCCACCTGGGAGACGTAGTACATGTCGATGCCCAGCGCGGCCAACTGCTGGGCCAGGAACTGCGCGTTGGTGTCCAGGATCTGGCCCAGCAACATCTCGGTCCCCACAGAGAGAATCTCGGCCTTCATTCCAGCACCACCAGCACCTGGCCTTGCTCCACCGTCTGCCCGACCTCCACCTGCACCTGCACCACCTTCCCTTCTGCCGCCGCTCGAAGCTCGTTCTCCATCTTCATCGCCTGCAGCACCACCACGCTGGCTCCCCTGGCGACCGTCTCGCCCAGCGCCACCGGCACACCGACCACCAGCCCGGGCATCGGCGCTTTGACCACCTGCCCCCGGGCCGCGGCGCGCCCGCCCGCGGCCACCTGGCCCAGCAGTTGCCGCCGCTGGTCCTGCACCTGTGCCACCAGGGTCTCCCCCGCCAGCGCCACCGCCACGGCCTCGCCCTTCGCCTGGGCCAGCGCCCGCAGGGGCGCGCCCTCCAGCCGGCCAGCCACCAGCGGGCTGCGAGCAGGATACAACTCCAGCGCCACCGGCTGCCCATCCACCCACACCCGCGGCCCATCTGGCCCGTCAGCCACCGCCACCACGAAGCTCCGCTCGCCCACCGTCACCAGGTAGCGGCGCTCGCCGGCTGCACTCATGCCACTACCTCGCCCCCGTGCCCAGCCGCCGTCCCAGCAACCGCCAGGCCGAGCCATCCTGGCTGGCCGCACCAGCCGGCAGCGGCTTCGTCCGCTGACCGTCCGCCACCAGCGCGGCCACCACGGCCGCCTGGCGCACGGTCGCCTCCTCCGGCGCCACCCCACTGCCCCACACGCGCTCGATGAAGCCCGTGTCCAGGTAGCCGGCCAGGAAGTCCGGGTGCCGCACCACGTAGCGGTGGAAGCCGATCGTGGTCTGGACGCCCAGCACCAGGTACTCGTCCAGCGCCCGGGCCATGCGGCGGCAGGCCTGGGCGCGATCGCTGCCCCAGGCGATCAGCTTGGCCAGCAGCGGGTCGTAGTACAGTGACACCTCCAGCCCGGCCGCCACGCCCCCGTCCACCCGCACCCCAGGCCCCGCGGGCTCCACCAGCGCCTCCAGCCGCCCGGTCGACGGATAGAACTGGTTGCGGGGATCCTCGGCGTAGACGCGGCACTCCAGGGC
>JACQUR010000535.1 GCA_016210245.1 Chloroflexota bacterium | reverse complement strand
GGGCAGAGGCCAATTCCAGTGGCAAGCGTGCTGCAGCACGCTTGCCACTGGAATTGGCCTCTGCCCCACTGGTTTCTGGAGTGGTAGCTACGGAGCAGCGGCTGATCGATTCTCACACCCACGTGCTGCCCGAGCCGCTGCTGCAGGCGGCGCTGCGGGAGTGCGAGCAGCGCCTGTGGCTGCCGCGCTACCGCGGCAGCGGTGAGGAGTTGCTCCAGCGGCTGCTGGAGGCGGGGGTGGAACGCTTCGCGGCCATGCCCTACGCTGCCCAGCCCGGCCAGGCGGGCGAGCTGAATCGCTGGAGCGCGGCCCTGGCGGCGCGCCAGCCGCGAGCGATCCCCCTGGCCACGTTCCATCCCGCCGACGTGGACCTGCCGGACCTCGTGGACGAGGCGTTTGAGGACCTCCACCTGGCCGGGGCGGAGCTGCACTGCCAGGCCGGCCAGTTCTACCCGGACGATCGGCGCCTGTTCCCGCTGTACGAGCGCGCCCGGGCCCTGGAGCGGGCAGTGGTGTTCCACGTCTCTCGGGCGCCGCTGCGCAGCCGCTACGTGGGCGCCGAGCCGTTCTACCAGCTCATGCGCCGCTTCCCCGACCTGCTGGCGGTCGTGGCCCACCTCGGCGCGGACGAGATGGAGGCGTTCTTCGACCTGGCCCGGCTGTTCGACCGGCTCTACCTGGACACGAGCCTGATCTACTGCGACCAGTTTCCCTGGCGCCCTCGGCTGGAGCGGGTGGTCGAGTTCCAGGATCGCCTCCTCTACGCCAGCGGCTTTCCCCTGAGCCCGGGCGACCTGCGCCAGGGGGTGGATGGGCTCAAGCGCCTGGGCCTGGGCCCCGGCATCGAGGCCAAGCTGTTCTACACCAACGCCGCCCGCGTCCTCGGGCTCGATGCCTGACGAGCCTGCTCTCCCCTCCCGCTCGGCGCGGCAGCCATCCGCCGCCGAGGCGCGCGTGCCAACGGCACCGGCTGACACGCACACCCGGGCGCGGCTGGGGCTGCTGCTGCTCCTGGTGGGGCTGCTCTACCTGGCCCGCGCCATCCTGCTCCCCTTCGTGGCCGCAGCGGTGCTGGCCTACGTCTTCGACGCGGTGGTCTCGCGGGTGCAGCGGCGCCTGCGCCTTCCGCGCGCGGCCGCGATCGGCCTCTGCTACCTGCTCACGCTAGGGCCGTTGGCCGCCGCCATCGTGGCGCTGGAGCCGGGCCTGGTGGCGGACACGCGCGCTCTGCTGGATAACGCGCCCCGGATCGTGGCCGACCTGATGGTCGGTCTGTTCGGCAGTCCGTCTGTCGAGATCTTCGACCAGACCATCACCGCCGACGACGTTGCCGGCTCCCTCGCCGATGCCGTCCTGGAGTGGCTGGGCAGCCCGGCCGAGGCGCTGGTGGCCGCCCGGCTCGCGGTGGAACTGCTGGCCGGCTCGCTGCTCACCCTGGTGCTGCTGTTCTACTTTCTGTTGAACGGCGAGCGCTTCGGCGCGTACCTGCTCTGGCTGGTGCCCGAGCCGCACCGCGCGCGAGTGGTGGAGACGGCGGGCGATGTCCACGAGGTGCTGGGCCGCTACCTGCGAGGCCTGCTGGTGCTGGTGCTGCTGATGGCCACGGTCACCTGGACCGGGCTGACCCTGATCTTCGGCCTGCCCTTCGCCCTGCCGCTGGCCCTCGCCACGGGGCTGCTGGAGATCATCCCGATCGTCGGGCCGGTGGCCGCGGCGACGGTCGCCGCGATGGTCGGCCTGAGCCACGGGGGCGCCGGCATGGCCGCCGGCGTCCTGCTGTTCTACACGGTGGCGCGCCAGTTAGAAGACCACCTGGTGATGCCGATCGTCGTCGGGCGCGTCGTCCAGCTCCACCCGGTGGTCGTCATCTTCGCCGTGCTGGCCGGCGGGGTGCTGGCCGGCATCCCCGGCATGCTGCTCGCCGTCCCCACCGCCGCGACGCTCAAGATCGTCGTCGAGACCTGGATCCTGGAGACCCCGCCCGAGGGTTCACCGCGGGGAGTGCAGATTTGAGATTTGAGATTTGAGAGTGCAGATTTGAGATTGCAGAGTCCAGAGTGCAATCTAAAATATGCACTCTCAAATCTCAAATCTCAAATCCCGGTGTCTCCGTGGTGAACCTCGTCCTCCTGCAACCGCTGCAGCAGTCGAGCTGCCCGGGGGTAGCCGATGCCGAGGCGGCGCTGGAGGAGGGAGGCCGAGGGCTTCTCGTGCTCGGCGGCCAGGACTCGCGCGCGGGCCAGCAGCTCCTCCTCGGGGTCGACCAGCGCCTGGTGGCCGAGCTCGGCCAGCGCCTCGGCCTCGTCGGCGCTGTAGCGCGGCTGGCCCTGGCGCTGCCAGAAGCTCACCACCTGGCGCAGCTCGCGCTCGTCCACGTAGGCGCCCTGGACGCGGCGCGGCTTGCCGGCGTCGGGCGCCTGGAAGAGCATGTCGCCTCGGCCCAGGAGTTGCTCCGCGCCGGCCGCGTCCAGCACCACGCGCGAATCGGTGAGCGAGCTGACGGCGAAGCTGATCCGGGCGGGGAAGTTGGCCTTGATCAGCCCGGTCAGCACGTCGACGGATGGCCGCTGGGTGGCGACCACCAGGTGGATGCCGGCCGCGCGCCCGAGCTGGGCCAGCCGGCACAGGCAGCGCTCTACCTCGTCCGGCACGGTCAGCATCAGGTCGGCCAGCTCGTCGATCACGATCACCAGGCGCGGCAGCCGCTCGGCCAGCCCGCGGCGCTGGTTGTACGCCTCCAGGTTGCGGCAGGCCGTGGCGGCGAAGCGGGAGAAGCGCGCCTCCAGTTCGGCCAGAGCCCAGCGCAGGGCGCCGAGCACGCGCTCCATGTCGGTCACCACGGGCAGGCGCAGGTGCGGCACGCCGCCATAGGCGCTCAGTTCGACCCGCTTGGGGTCGACCAGGATCACCTGCGCCTCGTCCGGAGTGCGGGCCAGCAGCAGGCTCAGCAGCAGGGCGTTCAGTCCAACGCTCTTGCCCGCCCCGGTCGCCCCGGCGATCAGCAGGTGGGGCAGGCGGGCCAGGTCCACCACCACGGCGTGCCCGGCCACGTCCTTGCCCAGGGCGACCGGCAGAACTGGCCGCTCCTTGAAGCTGGCGCCCTCCAGCGTCTCGCGCAGCGTAACCAGGGCGGTTTCGCCGTTGGGCACCTCGATGCCCATCAGCGCGCGGCCCGGGATCGGCACCTGCACGCGCACGGAGCGCGCCCCCAGCCGCAAGGCCAGGTCGTGGGCGCGCGCGGCAATGCGGTCCACCGCCACCCCGGGCCCAGGCTCCACTCCAAACTGGCTCACCGTTGGCCCCTGGCGGATCTCCACCACCCGTGCGGGCAGGTGGAAACTCTCCAGCGTCTGCTCGATGGTGCGCGCCTGCGCCTTCAGGTCGGCCGGCGAGACGCTCGCGGCCCTGGCCACGCGGAGCAACTCGATACCGGGCAGTTCCCAGCGCCGGTCCCCCTTGTTCCTGACCTCCCTCCCACCCGGGCAGAAGGGAGACGCCCCCTCTCCCCCGGCCCCTCCC
>JACQUR010000534.1 GCA_016210245.1 Chloroflexota bacterium | reverse complement strand
GGGGGGGGCCGGGGGTTCCGGGCCCGGGCCTTTTCCCACACGGCTCCACACCTCCACTTGACAGGTCATCGTACGCTCTGGTAGCCTGCGGGGCCGTACGCTCGACAACAGAATAGTCCAGCCAAACCTCCGCTGGGGCGGAGGGCGGGGGACCCACTCATCGGGGTGAATCCTGGCACGCCAGGTAGGGTAGCTCTTTCGGCCCGAACCCGTCAGCTAACCTCGCAGGCAGTCGAGAGAGGCGAAGTTCGTCTGCGCCAGGCCGGAGGCTTCTGCCTCCGGCCTTCTTGTGTCTGTCCCCACCCGGGCCAATGGTGTCCCGGGAAGGAGCGCCCTCCGGCGCGAGCATCCTGGCTCGGGCGGCGCTGTTGCCGCCCGGGCCAGGAGAGCGTGCGCTGCTGAGCGGAGCCGAGCCATCGGGAGGACGGATTCTATGTACCATGTGGCGCCGGTTTCCAGGAAACGTCTGGAGGAGCACGCGGCGTACGCTGGGCAGCACGCGCTCGACGCGATCCGGGCCCTGGCAGCGCCTCTGCGCGGGACCCGCGTGCTCCACCTCAGCCCCAGCCCATGCGGTGGCCCCGCCGAGCTCCTGCACAGCCTCGTGCCGCTGCTCCGCGATCTCGGCCTGGAGGCCGAGTGGCAGATCGCCCGGGGCGAGCCCGACTTCGGCCCCACGGCGCGCCTGGTGGACGAGGCTCTGCACGGGCGACGGGTGAACTGGACGCCGGCGGCCGCCGAGCGCTGGCGCCAGCACAACGCCCGCAACGTCCTGGACTTCGACGATCGCTACGACGTGGTCGTCGTCCACGGCCCTCAGTTGGCCGGGTTGCTTGCCGCTCTGGCCGAGCGCGGGCGCGCCGCGCAGGGTGGCCAGTGGGTCTGGCGCTGCCAGGTGAACGCCAACAGTGCTTACCCCGAAGTCTGGGAGTACCTCCTTCCAGCCGTTCGGCGCTATGACGCCTGCGTGTTTGCCCATCCGGTTTTCGTCCCACCAGGGCTCGAGCGCACCCTGTGCCTCGTGATCCCGCCGGCCATCGATCCGACCAGCCCCCGCAACATGGAGCTTCCCGTCGACACCGTCCGAGCGCTGCTGGTCTGCCACGGGCTCGATCCCGAGCGGCCGCTAGTCGTCCAAGTCGCCCCGCTTGATCCCGCCTTCGACCCGCTGGGGGCCATCGACGTCTATCGTCGCGCCAAAGCGGAGCGGCCCGATCTCCAGCTCGTGCTCGCCCATCCACTGGCGGAGACTGCCGCCGACACCTGGATGTGGTTCGAGCAAGCCCTTCGACACGCAGGCGGCGACCCGGACGTGCGCGTGCTCGCCGGCCGGGGCGAGGCCGGGCACCTGACGGTCAACGTCGCTCAGCGTGCCGCCAGCGTGGTCTTCCAGCGCTCGGTGCCGGCCGGCTTCGCCCTGCCGCTCTTCGAAGCCCAGTGGAAAGGACGGACGGTCGTCGCCGGCCTCGCCGGCGGCCTGCCCGAACAGATCGCCCATGGCCAGACCGGCTACCTGGCCAGCGACGAGGCGGGTCTGGCCCAGGCGCTCGTCGCCTTGATCGCCGACCCGACCCGCGCCGCCCGGCTCGGCGCGGCCGGGCGCGAGGCAGTGCAGCAGCGGCACCTCGTGACCCACGCACTGGCCGACGAGTTGCGCTTGCTCCGTGGGCTGCTGGCCGGCGCTCCCCTGGGCACGGGAACGGGAGTGCGCTCGCATGGCTAGCACGGCTGCAGAAGAGCGCCTGCCCGCGGCCGTGACGGGCAATCCTCGCTGGCTGTTGCGCCTGGCGGCGCGCCGGTGGCTGGATGCCCTCGCCCCCAGGCGCTGGCTGGTGGTTTCGCTCGCCATTGGCCTGGCCTCGCGCCTGGCGGTGCTGGCAGTGGGCTACGTCGGCCTGCCCCTGGTGCCCGACAACCCCGCTTTCGTCCGCGCCACGTACTCGAACCATCCGTTCCTGGACCGCTGGTACGAGTGGGATGCCTCCTGGTACGCGGCCATCGCGACCCGTGGCTACCAGGCCGCTGGCGACATGGCGCCGAGCGTCGCCTTCTGGCCGCTGCTGCCGTTGCTGGAGTCGGTCTTCGGTCGACCACTGCTCCTGCTGTTCACAGGCATGCATCCCGCCGAGGCGGTGGCCTGGGCCGGGATGGCGGTGGTATTCGTGGCGTTCCTGGTCGGTTGCGTGCTGCTCTACCACGTCGTGCTGGAGGACCATGGCCCGGACGTAGCCCGGCGCACCGTCACCTGTCTCGCTTTCGCCCCGGGCGCCGTCTACTACACGGCGGTCTACCCTGCCGCGCTGCTGCTCGTAGGCGTGGCCGGCTGCTTCTGGGCGTTGCGGCAAGAACGCTGGGCCATGGCCGGGCTGGCGGGCCTGTGGGCCGCGCTGGCCCAGGTGCCGGGGTGCCTGCTGGTGTTCCCCTTTGCCTGGGAGTACGCGCGGCGCCGGCGCGGACGGATCGGCCTCTCCAGCCTGTGGGTGCTGCTCATCCCCCTCGGGCCCGCGCTGTGGCTGGCCTACCTCTGGACGCTCACCGGCGACCTCCTGGCGCCCGTGACCGCCGCGTACAACCTGTGGCCGCACCACTCCGCGTGGCCGTGGGAGACGTTCGTCGCTCACGCGCGGGCCGTGCTGAGCAACCCGACCCACTTCGCCCTGGGGCTGCTGAACCTGGCTACCGCGCTCACGGCGCTGGGCGCCTCGGCCTGGGCTCTTCGCGCCGGCCATGCAAGCTGGGGCATCTGGGGCCTGGCTGTCATGGCCCTGTACCTGAGCGTCCCGGCCGCCGAACCGTTCGAGGGCATCGTCCGCTACAGCCTGCCGGTCCTGCCCCTCTGGCTCTTGCTGGCTCGATTGGCCCGCCGCCCGCTGGTCGAGGCGGCCACCATCGGCACGTTGGGGATGTTCCTCGGACTGCTGACCGTGCTCTACCTCAACAGCTTCTGGGTTGCGTGATGGAAAGCCGCTCCTCCACCCTCTTGCGTTTGCGGGCGAGAGCCAGTACAATCCCGCTGCCAACCAAATAGGCCGCTGAATCCCGAAAGGGAACGGGGGACCCACTTTCTGGGGTGAATCCGAGCCGAAGCGGGAGTGGTCGACGCGGAACGGCGCCGCTGGGGTGCTGTCTCGCGCAGGGCTGCTTCCAGAGCAGGCCGGTAGGGCAACTCTTTCGACCCGAACCCGTCAGCTAACCCCGTAAGCAGACGAAGGAGGCCAGAGCCGGGCTCACCAGGCCCGAGGCGTGCGCCTCGGGCTTTTGTTGTGCCGCGCTGCCCTCCGCCACGTCCACCGGCCGCCGTGATAGGAGGTTCTTCGATGTCGAGTCCGGAGCGGAACAGCACCTGGCACCTGTGCGTCCACGGCCACTTCTACCAGCCGCCGCGCGAGGACCCGTTCACCGGCCAGGTTCCGGCCGAGCCCGGGGCGGGGCCCTACCACGACTTCAACGAGAAGATCGCCGCCGAGTGCTACCGCCCCAACGCCCGCCTGGGCAACTTCGAGCGCCTGAGCTTCGATCTCGGCCCCACGCTGGCCTGGTGGCTGGAGCGCCATGATCCCGAGACCTACCAGGCGATCGTGGCCGCCGATCGCCGCAACGTGGCCCGCTTCGGCCAGGGCAACGCCCTGGCCCAGGCCTACAACCACACTATCCTGCCCCTGGCCACCTACCAGGAGAAGCGCATCCAGGTGGCGTGGGGCGTCGCCGATTTCCGCCACCGCTTTGGCCGCCGACCGGAGGGCATGTGGCTGGCCGAGACGGCCGTGGATGGCGAGACCCTGGGCGTCCTGGCGGATTTCGGCCTGCGCTTCACCATCCTCGCCCCCTGGCAAGCCCAGACGCACGACCTGGACACCAGCGAGCCCTACCGAGTGCCGCTGCCCGACGGCCGCTCGATCGCCGTGTTCTTCTACCACGCGCCCCTGTCCGGCGGCGTCTCCTTCGACCCCGGGCTCACCAGCAACGCCGATGTCTTCGTTGGGGCAGACCTGCCGCGCCACCTGCGCCCCGAGAAGATGGCCCGAGGCGAGCCCCAGTGCCTGATGATCGCCACCGACGGGGAGCTGTACGGGCACCACCAGGTCTTCCGCGACCATTTCCTGGCTCACCTGCTGCAGATCAGCGCGCCGGCAGCGGGGTTCGAGGTGCTGTGGCCGGCGCGCTACCTGGAGCGGTTCGGCGTTCGCCGCGAGGTCCACCTGTGGGACGCGAGCTCCTGGAGCTGCCACCATGGCGTGGAGCGCTGGCGCGGCGGCTGCGCCTGCACGGAGGGCAACGGGAGCTGGAAGTGGCATCTCCGCCACGCGCTCAACCGCCTCGCCTCCAAGATCGACTGTCTGTACGAGCTGGAGGCGAAGGACCTGCTGCGCGACCCCTGGCCCGCGGCAGAGGACTACCTGGGGCTGCGCCTGGGCGACGTGAGCCTGGGGCAGTTCCTGGCTGCGCACGCGGCCAGACGGCTGAGCCACAGCCTGGTGCAGAAGCTGAGCTTGCTCCTCGAGGCCCAATACTATCGCCAGTTGATGTTCACCAGTTGCGCGTTCTTCTTCGAGGACCTGGACCGACTGGAGCCGGCCAAGGTGATCGCCTACGGCGCTCGCGCCGCCCTGCTGGTGCGCGAGGCAACGGGCCTGGCGCTGGACGAGAGCTTCGTGCTCGACCTGCGGGCCGCCAGGAGCTGGCGCACGGGGCGCACCGGCGCCGACCTGTACGCCCAGGTCGTGGCCCACGGCATAGCCCGTCGCCACGGCACGCTGCCGGCGGCCTAGTGCTGCGTTACCGCTGATCTGATGACTTCCACCCGCCGCCCTGAAGGGCGGGCCTGAGGGCCTGGCGGCTTGAGGCCCGCCCTTCAGGGCGGCGGGTGGACCTGGCATTTGACGAGTCACAGACCACCAGCGCTCTGCGACTCCTGATTCGTAGGGTTCTATCC